>JALSZZ010000371.1 GCA_027075825.1 Mariprofundaceae bacterium
GGCCGGTCATGTGATGCTGGTTGCCAATGAGGTGGGCATGGGACTGGTGCCGGAGACGAGCGAGGGGCGGGCTTTCCGCGATGCGCAGGGGCGGCTTAATCAGGCCGTGGCGGCTGTGGCCGATCGTGTCGAATTTATCGTGGCCGGCTTGCCCCTGGTGTTGAAAAACGAATCCGGGTTCTGACTTCAGAGCCGACAGCCCCGGCGACACAGGGGAATCACACGCACTGTGTAGGAGCGGTCTCCAGACCGCGAACCAGTCTCCCTCTTTCGACCTGAATCCCGCATCTCAGTATACGGGTTCGCTGTTGGCTGAGGCATTCAGGCTGTTGCAAATTTCCCGGCTGAGGCGGCTGACACAGCACGGCTTGTGCAGCAATGGCTCCGTTGAATCCTCTGTGCTGGCCTGCAACACAGACAGGCTATCGTAACCTGTAAGGTAAATAACCGGAAGCTCCGGCCTGCGACAACGCATCCGTTTCACCAGCTCGACACCACCCATGCCAGGCATGACCAGATCGGTAATCACCAGTGCAATATCATCGGGGGCGGCCATAAATACATCCATGGCTTGCTGACCATCGTGCGCCACCAACGCATGATAGCCCAGGTTTTCCAGCACCGCCTGCGTGGTATTCAGTACTAACGGATCATCATCAATCAACAACAAGGTTTCACCATGACCGTAAACGGCAGCATCATTTTCTGTGTTTTCATCAGAGAGGGGAGCTTTTTCCAATGGCAAATACACCGAAAAACAGCTTCCTTCTCCCTGATGACTACTGACTTCAATAGCGCCATGGTGATTGTGAATGGCCGTGCGCACCATGGCCAGGCCAAGTCCGGTTCCCTGATCTGCGGATTTGGTGGTAAAGAAAGGTTCAAAAATATGCGTCAGTGCATCTTCGCTGATGCCCTGGCCATTATCTTGCACATCAATACGGGCAAAATGCGTGCCTCGTGCCTGCTGATGGCTGAAAGAAAATGCTGTGTCAGCTTCATAACGGGAAAGTGTAATGGTAATTTTCGGTGAAGCCTGCTGGCGTACAGCATCCCGGGCATTGTTCACAAGATTGAACAGTATCTGCTGCAAAAGTGCTGTGTTAGCCGATACATAAAGCGTATCTGCATCATCAGTATGATGCTCAATAGCAATATTTTCCTCGATGCCGGTTCGGATCAGCTTCATGGTTTTGTCAAGAAACGGCACCAGGTGAAGGATTGTTTTGTCTGTTTCTTCCTGACGGGCAAAGGCCAGCAGTTGTTTGATCATATCGGCAGCGCGCAAACCGAGTGCGTTGGCATTAGCCAGTTGTGCCAGCATAGCCTCACGGTTGTCGGCTGATGCTTCGGCAAGAAAAATTGCCCCCATCATACCGCTGAGGACGTTGTTGAAGTCATGAGCGATACCGCCAACCAGGGTTCCCAGCGCTTCCATCTTTTGTGCCTGCAAAAATTGCTGCTCCAGCGCCTTGAGTTCCGTGACATCATGGGCAATGCCTTCAGTGGCAACAAGCTCGTGCCCGTTATCAAATACCGGATGTTCTGAAAGCTCAAGATAACGAATACTGCCATCACGATGCCGGACTTTGGCCAGTAATGGCCTGTTGCTGCTTTGGTCAACAGGGAGTTCATCGAAAAAGTAATGTTTATCGGACGTTGCCAAACGAAACTTGCACCACTGTTTAAGAAACGCATTTTCAGAATAGCCAAGAATATCCTGAACTGAAGGACTGACAAAGGTAAATCTGCCTTGCAAATCATGTTGATAAAAGAAAAACACATGGCGAAGTTCGTCGATAAGCTGGCCGAATTTACTTTCGGTTTTCGCCCGTTTTTCTTTTTCCTGCTCCAGTTCGGCAACTTTTTTTTCCAGTTTTCGTGAAAGCACAGCATTATAATGTGCCATTACAACATCGGCAGATGGAAGTGATGAGGGCATGCGCGCTACTGCATTGTCTGCTGTTTGTTTAAGAAAAGCTGATAGCTCATCTGTTTCCACAGGTTTGATCAGATAATCCTCAGCGCCCATTTCCAGTCCCAGGTGGACTTCATCATCTCCAACGAACGTAGCGCTGTAAAAGATAAAAGGAATGTTCTTCGTGTTCGGACGTTGCTTGAGTATGCGGCACAAGGCATAGCCATCCAGGCGTGGCATCATGATGTCCGAGAGGATAATATCAGGCAAATCGCCCTGCTCCAGAATTTCAAGTGCAGCTATACCATCAGCAGCGCTTAATACCCTGAAGCCTTTGGCACCGAGTCCTTTTTCCAGCAGGATGCGTGAGCTGGCATCATCTTCAACGCTTAGTACGGTAATCATTCGTTTATTACCTCCTCGATTTGTGAAACCACCACCATCGGATCAATGGGTTTTTCGATATAGCCATTACAACCTGCGGCCAGCAGCCGCTCCCTGTCTCCGGCCATGGCACAGGAAGTCATGGCAATCACCGGCGTGCGGTTGCCCGAATGGCGCAGTCTGGCAAGCACTTCAAACCCCGAAATATCGGGTAACTGAATATCGAGGACAATAAAGTCCGGCGATTGTTGGCAGGCTGCCTGCAGGCCTGCCATCCCTGTGGTAGCCTGAACAGTACGGTAGCCAGCGCGCTGCAAAATCCGGCAAATCAACACCATATTATTGTCATTATCCTCAATAATCAGTGCTTTTTTCATGGATTATCCACCCTTTTTGCATCAATGCGGCGTGGAATATGTATGCCAAATACGCTGCCCTCACCTTCTTTGCTTTGCACCGAAACATTGCCACCCAGTATATCGACGACAATCTTCCTTGTTAAATACAAGCCCAGCCCGGTGCCGCCGGCACGAACGCGAAGATGGGAATCCAGCCGTTCAAATGCCTCAAACAGCCGGGGAAGATCTTCTTTGGCAATACCAATACCCGTATCCCAGACCGCAATATCCACCATATCATCGCCAGCCAGGCGGGCATCAACAGTAATCACGCCTGTCTCGGAATATTTCACGGCATTGCTCATCAGGTTAAGCAATACTTGCAGTAAACGCTTGCGATCGGTGTACATATCAATATCGCTGCCAGTATCCAGCGTCAGTTGCAGGCCTTTTTCCTGTGCCTGCGGGCCGATCAGTCTGGCCGCTTCATTGATCAGCGCATGCAATGAAAATTCACCCGGAAAAATATCAACCCTGCCCGCCTCAATTTTGGAAATATCAATAATATCGGTAATCAGATCAAGCAGGTGTTTACCGGAATGATAAATACGCCTCAAATCATCGCGTTGTTCTTCATTGATCTCGCCGGAAATACCTTGCAACAGCAGCCCCGAAAAGCCGATAATGGAATTCAGCGGCGTGCGCAATTCATGCGAAACAGAGGCGATAAACATGGATTTAAGCCGATCCAGTTGCTTAAGGTGGGCATTCGCCGCCTCCAGTTCTTGCTGTGCCTGCAACATTTGCTGATTAAGATGCTCCAGTTTTAAGCGGGCAGCTTCTGCTTCATCCCTTGCTGCCTGTGCAAGCTGACGCTGACGATGAATCTGATAATTCCAGGCCAGCACCAGCAACACCAGAAACATAAATGCAACGGAAACTTTCCATAACAGGCTATAATCAATAATTGTTTCGTATTTGAGGCTAAGCCAGCGTTCTGCAATACGCTTGCGCTCCTCATGCGTAACAGAAGCCAGCCCTTTGTTGAGGATGGAGACCAGCAGCGGCCAGTCCTTTCTGACGGCAAAATGCAGTTCTCCGGGGTGGGTGGTTAATGAACCGGCAACTTTCAGATTACTCAAATTCATTTTTTGCATCCAGTACACCGATGAAGCAAGATTGCCGACGAAAGCATCAGCCTCGCCATTGGCCACAGCCAGCAGGGCTTGTTGCTGACTATTGCGATGCTCTGCCCTGATCGAAGAATGATCACGTAAATAGCCTTCATGCGAACTATTGGCTTCCACCACCACGGACATACCCTCAAGATCGTCAATGCTTTTGATAAACGAAACATCATGACGGGTAACCACGACCCGATAAAATTGCAGATAGGGCCGGGAAAACAGAAAATAGCGCTTTCGTTCTTCAGTGATGCCGACACATGGCAATACATCGAGTTGTCGGCGTTTGGCCATGTCCACCGCTTCTTTCCAGCCGGAACGATGGATCACTTCCAGATGAGTTCCCAGGCGTTTGTTGAGCAATTTGATATAATCCGAGGCAATACCACTGTAGTTTCCATCATCATCAATAAACTCAAAGGGGACAAACTCAGGATCAATGCCCAGACGAATATGAGGATGCGCTTGCAGCCAGGCCTGTTCCGCTTCGCTTAATTGTATGGTGTTTGCATACACGGAAGGTGTATATCCCCCCGGCATGATCATCCAGCAGGAGAAGAGCAGGTATCGCCATGATTTGAACATAAGTTAATCCCACCGGGACTGCATCACCACCACGGTGATGCCCAGCCAGAAGATGGTGAGCAGCAGCAAGGCCACAAGGCAGCCGCTCAGCCACAGCCAATCGGTTTCCAGCGCTGCGGTTTCCGTGAAACATTCATAGCTCCAGTAGGTCGGCATGATTTTTTCGACGATGCGCATCAGTTCGCTGAATTGCTCACGAGGAATCACAAATTCAGAGAACAGGATTTGCGGGATAATCAGCAAGGGAACCATGGCAACAGCCCGATCCTGGGAGTGCATAAAAGCGGAAACGAGCAGACCAAGTGCTGTGCCGCAAAGTGAAGCCTCCCACAAGGCCAGCGTTTGTAGCAGAAAGTTGCCCTGTAGCGCCATCTCCCATTCGATGGCCATTTGCAGCATCAGCGTCTGCAACAATCCGAGCAGGGCAAGCACCAGAAATTTTGAATTGACACAGGCAGCCATGGACAGGCCAAACAAACGCTCTCGCTCGATAATTGACCGCTCCTTGACGATTTCACGGCAGGCATTGATGCAGCCAAACCAGACGCTGGAAAGCACCATGACAAAATATAGCGAGGGGGTATCCTGCTGAATGGAATCCCCCCAGACCAGCGTGCACAGCCAGCCAATCAGCGGGGCCTGAGCCAATAATAACAGCAGTGTCAGCGGCTCGGCCTGCAAACAGGCCAGATAGCGCAAGCTGAGAATGCGTAACTGATGGTTCATGATGACCGGTGTTGATCACGCAGGCGGCGCAGAATCTCGGCAGCGCTTGCTGCTTTTGCCTCGGGGGGGGATGTTTCTTTGGTTGAGGACGTGCTTGCTGATAACTGCTGGCGTTGACGCAGAATGCCTGGCGGCAGACGACGGGCAACCGCTCTTGCCTGCTCGCTCTGCCGGTAGTGCAGGGCATGTTCACTGGCGCTGCGTTGTTGCAGGCGGATAAAGATCTGCTCGAACGTATCCACGCCAAACCATGTGAGTGCCTCAGCGGGTGAGCCGAACCAGACCATGCGCCCCTGCATCATCAGTAACAGCAACTGACAGCACTCAAGGTTCTGCATATTATGGGTAGCAACCAGCAATATGCGCTCACTGGCAGCAATGCGGGCGAATAATTGCATCATTTGTGTATCCATGCCCGGATCCAGGCCGGAGGTAGGTTCGTCAAGAATCAGTAAAGCTGGCTGCGTCAGCAGCTCCAGGGCAATAGAGACGCGCTTGCGTTGACCACCGGAAAGGCGACGAATGGGCAGCGACAGGCGTTTGCCAAGGCCAACATCGCAGGCGATTTTTTTTACATGCGCCTGCCGTCGGGGACGGCTGAGTTGTGGCAGGCGAAGCTGACAGGCAAAATCCAGTTCTTGCTCAACGCTCAGGCCGAGGTGCAGATGATCATCCTGAGGGACATAGGCAGTGGGCTGGCCGGGATCGGGCAGGCGAATATGGCCGTCACAGGCGATCATGCCCAGCAGGGATTTGATCAGTGTGCTTTTGCCTGCCCCGGAAGGGCCAATGAGGGCACACATTTCGCCGGGGTACAAACGAAAACTGATGTCGGAAAGCAAATGGTGACCGTCGATACCGACTGCCAGTCGGCGCGCCTCCAGATAATGGTGGCTATTCGCCATGGTTATTCCGATGCTGTTAACGCTTGTGCAGCGTCATCTGGCGAACGGCGTGACTGGCATCCGGCGCACCATCCACGGCAAGCAGCAGCTGATAGGCATCAGCGGTTTCCCGAAGCAAGGCAATGGCCTCCGGTTTACTGCTGCCGGTATGGCGCAACTGCCCGAGAAGACGGCTATGCCCGAGGGGAAAGCCATGGCGCTTGTCGCCGGGAACCATATCCTGGCCATCCCAGTGATACACAGCATAAGGTCCAGCCAGATCGCCCGTCGGCCCGGCTAAAAGCAGAAAGCCATCGCTGACTTCCGTCATGCCGCGTATGCCAAGGCCATGCAGCTGCACAAACAACAGCCGTGCTGTAGCCGCCGCATCATTCATGCGAAAACGCAATACCGGGGTCATGCCACCACGCAGTACAGGCCCGCGAAAACCTGCGTACAATATGCCGTTGCGCACGGCCAGCCCTTCAATATCAATGCCATTTTCCTTGCTCGCCAGGCGACTGAAAGGGGCCAGCACCGGATGTTGACGCAACAGCTGTTGCAAGCTGATGCTGCCAACATCAGTGGCCTCGCCCTGATCGTTCAGTTGCAGGCGGTACAGTCTGGCACGGTTATTTTCAGGACGGATTTCATCGGCGTTGAGCATACGACGATTACGCTGGTAGGATTTACCCGCTTTCAGCTTTTTGCGTTTGGCACTGTGTGAACCCATCACATACAGCGTATGCCCTTCAGCAGCCATCGCTTCACTGTCGAGTTCATCCCCGTGACTCAGACGCAGCTCTGACAGCAGTCTGCCATCCGGGGCAAACTGCTGCACCACATTATCATCAGCATCATTGGTTTCGTCCGCAGCCAGCCATAACCGGCCATCTGTTACAGCCAGAGCGCTGATATCCTCAACAGCAGCAAGCTGACCACGCAGCGGCAGCCAGGCGGCTTTGGCCTGCAAGGCAGCAGGTATCAGCAGCGCCACCATCAGGGTGGCCAGGCAATGACGCAAAGCAGATAACATCATCACTGAATGGTAATATTGCCTTTCACGCCTTTGGTGCTGGTATTCAGGCCAACATCAAAAAGCCGGTCAATGCTCGTCGCCGTTGCATTTTCATGCCCCATATCGATACCGGCTAAGCCAATTTCGTAGCTGAACAGCCCCGGAGCGGAAAAAATATTCATGGCAGGCGTGCTGCGTCCGGCAATGGTGCGCAGCAGCGCA
>JALSZZ010000372.1 GCA_027075825.1 Mariprofundaceae bacterium
GCTTAAGGTATTGGCAACAATGGATTCACTGGCAATGAATTCCGCCAGCATGCCTTGCGATTGTGAACCCTGACCGGGAAAAATACAGGAAAATTGTTGTTTCATCGTCACTCTATCGTTTAATCACGCGACCAGCGCAACATATTAGCGCCCCAGGCAAAGCCACCGGCAAATGCCTCCAGCAGCAATAACTGCCCACGTTGCAAACGACCGTCACGGGCCGCTTCATTCAAGGCCAGTGGCACGCTGGCTGCCGACGTATTGGCATGACGATCCACCGTCACCACCATTCGCTCTTCCGGCAACTGAAGTTTTTTCGCTGTTGCCCGCAGGATGCGGATATTGGCCTGATGCGGAATCAGCCAGTCGATATCCTGCTGCGCCACGTCATTGACCTGCATCACTTCCTGCACCACTTCCCCCAGCTTGTTCACCGCTACGCGAAACACTTCATTGCCCCGCATCTGAATGGCAGACACACCGGCAGCATCAATCTCCATCTCTGGCATATGCTGCGTATTCGGTGCCCGCTGGCATCGTGCATGACGCGCCATGAGCAGTTCACGGTAGCTACCATCACAGTGCAACACCGAACGCATCAGGCCACAACCATCATCTTCACCAGCTTCGAGCACAATCGCGCCAGCGCCATCACCAAAGAGCACACAGGTGCCACGATCCTGCCAGTCCAGAATGCCAGACATCGTCTCAGCGCCAATCAACAGCACCCGGCGGAACATGCCCGCACGCATCATGCCTTCGAGTTGCGCCAGCGCATAAACAAAGCCGGAGCAGACAGCCTGAATATCCCAGCAGGGAAAACCCGCCACCTTCAGCCTGGATTGCACAATACTGGCCGTTGAGGGAAAAATGAGGTCGGGTGTTGTCGTCGCAACCACCAGCGCATCCAGATCGGCAGCGGTAATACCGGCATCGTCCAGCGCCTGTCTGGCAGCATGGGTGGCCAGATCGGAGGTGCATTCATCGGCGGCGGCCAGATGCCGGCAGGCAATTCCCGAACGACTGCGAATCCATTCATCCGAGGTATCCACCAGTTGCGAAAGCTCCTGGTTGGTCATCACACGTTCGGGTAAATAGCCGCCCGTGCCGCGAATATGAATGGTGGGAAATGAACTCATGCCGGAATAGTCATGTTATTCATGGCATTGGCAATAGTGGATTGCAAATCAGCTTCCACTTCCGTGCAGGCTGCCTGAATCGCACAGGAAAGCGCATAAGCATCGGCTGAGCCGTGACTTTTGACGACCACTCCGTTCAGGCCAAGCAATGGCGCGCCATTGTGCTCACTGGGATGAAGTGCGTCTTTCAGGTTTCTCAGCGCGGGCATGGCAAGCCAGGCACCAGCCTTGCTGCGCACGGACGACTGCAACTCGTTTTTCATCTGCCCGAGAATATAGCGCGCCACGCCTTCCATGGTTTTCAATGCAATATTGCCAACGAAGCCATCGCAAACAACAACATCCACGCTGCCATCGAACAAATTTGTGCCTTCAACATTGCCGATAAAACTGATCTCTTGCTGCGCTGCCAGTTGCTGCGCAGCGTATTTGACAACATCCGTTCCCTTGATGTCTTCGGTGCCGATATTCAGCAGGCCGACACGAGGCCGATCCTCATGACAAATCGCCTGACGGTAGCAATGCCCCATGACCGCAAACTGGATCAGATGATCGGCGCTGCAATCAACATTGGCGCCAATATCAAGAAACAATGTACCGCCATGACTCGATGGGATCATTGAGGCAATCGCCGGACGATCAACACCAGGGATGGTTTTAAGCATCAGCTTGGAG
>JALSZZ010000373.1 GCA_027075825.1 Mariprofundaceae bacterium
GAGCAGGAGCAGGCTATTGCGGAGCTGGAAGCTGCTTCTGCGCAGTTTGCCGGAGAAGATCCGGAGGATCTGAAGAAAAAGGCGGAGCGGCTTCCTGCTGCTCGGTATCGGTACTATGTGGATGTGATGGGCCTGAGTCCGAAACAGGCTTGGGCGCGGATTGAGAAGCAGATGGCCTTGGTGCAAGGGGCGCAGAAGTGAAAGATCCTTTTGAGGGCAAAGGCTTTGAAGGGCAAGGGCAGAAGCAGACGAAGCTCCCGGACCCGTTCGAGGGAAAGGGCTTCCCGGAGACGCAGTTGGCGCCTGCGCAAGATCCTTTCGAGGGAAAGGGCTTTGCGAGTGGGTCGGCTGTAGATGACGGTACGGAGGTTCCGTGGTATTATACTGTGATGGAGAAGGCAGGGTCTCTTGCGGCAGGTCTGTTGAAGAACGCTCCACTGGTAGGTGGGCCTCAAGTGGAGGCGGAAGATACGCCTGTGGGAAAGGGAGTGGAAGGGATTGTTGAGGGCGTCAAAGCAGTTCCTACGATTGCTAGGCAAGTAGCGGAGGGAATGAAGCTGCAAGCGGCTACGGAAGTGCCTGAGCCACCGGCCGCGATTCAATCCGCCTTTCCTATGTGGGATCCTCAGGCAGACCTGCCGGAGGAGGCAAAGATTACTCGGGAGAAGCTGCTTCAGACGCCGCAGGCACAGGAGGCCCTGCTGGGTGTTAAGAAAGCTCAAGAGGAACTCGCGAAACTCGCGCCGGAGAATCCGATTGCCAAGACGCTTTTTAATTACACCGTTGGCATTGAGCAGAGCTTGCCGGGTGTTGCTGTCGGCGTGGCTACGAAGAGCTCTAGCCTCGGCCTTGCGGCGATGTATGGGCAGGTAGCTGCGCAGTCGTATGGGGACTTGCTTGCACAAGGTGTAGAGCCGGACCTTGCTAATACGCTTTCTCAGACCTCAGCTGCGATTGAGGCCGGGACGGAGCTTATTCCGCTGGACTATCTTGTGAAGAACGTTGGCTCGGATGGGCTGAAGACGCTCTTCAGATACACGCTGCTGGAAGGTGGGCAAGAGGCAACATCGGGGCTGTTGCAAGCGCTGGTGGATAAGGCCACGCTGCACCCGGAGCTTACTGTGCAGGATATTGTGAACCGTACCGTTGCGGAAGGCGTCGGCGGGGCACTGCAAGCGCCAGTGGCAGGGGCAGCCGGTCGGATGCAGTACCGTGCGCAGGAGGCGCTGAAGCGTCTGCCCAGCAAGAGTGCGGAGGTGCTGAAGGAACTTGGAGACAAGGCCGTGGCGTCCGTGCCCCCACTGCGGAAGTATGTGCAGAGGAAGGAGCGGAAGAAGCTGCATGAGCAGCTTGCGAAGGACCTAGGGCTGTGGGAGGAGTACAAAGCTGCTACTGAGAAGAAGCAGGCTGACCTTCGGGCGAAAGTGGATGCGGGAATTACTGAGCCTCCGACGCAGGCGGAGTTGGATAATGCTGATACACATCCGGGGCTGTATATACCAGAACCCAAAGAGAAGCTGTTGCAGAGTTTGCAAGGCGCAGACCTCCGCACACCTACCGGCGAGCCCGTGGATGTGCTTAACCTTCCCGAGGGTCGCGCGGTGCTGGTAAGTGAGGCTGCGAAGTTAGCCCAAATGTTGGAGAGTACTCGAGAGACTCTGCCCATGCAGGCGCAGCAGCTTGAGCGGGATCTGGGAGGTGCTCGGCTGCTGGAGCAGCAAATCGTACCGCAGGTGCAAGCGCTTATGGATAAGCTTGGGCGGAAGAAACCTTTGCTTGTGCTGGATAGTACGAGTCTGCCCAAACTGCAGGA
>JALSZZ010000374.1 GCA_027075825.1 Mariprofundaceae bacterium
TTTTTGCCGGAGAAGCAGGCTGGGCGTGCGCATGGTGTATGAACTGGTCAATATTTCACGCCTTTTTCGCATCCATTCCGCATGACTGGTATCGCAACAGCCCGCTGGCGCGCTACGAGGGTTATTAATGCTCCATCGTGTATTGCTACTTTGTCACTCTGGGGCTGGATGTTACCGCTGAGGATACCACCGGTCACGGGCGCATTGATATGACGGTGAGGCTGAACGGGCGCGTCTTCATTATTGGATTCAAGGTAGTGGAACAGGAAGGTGATGGCAATGCGCTGGCGCAGGTCAAGGCCAAAGGCTATACCGATAAATACACAGGTCAGGGCGAAATCTGGCTGATCGGCGCAAGCTTCAGCAGTGAAACGCGGAATATCACCGCCTTTGATCGTCAGCGGGCAGAGGATGAACGATCATGAACAACGATGATTTTGTCAGCAGGAAGAAGGCCTGCCTGATCCTCAGCGCAACAACAAGTGTATTAGCTCATCAAAATCATCAGCAACATGGCTGGCACCGGCGGCAAGCAGACGATCTGCTGAGGCATGACCGTAGCTGACACCAATGGCCGTAACACCGGCATTAACGGCCATCTTCATATCGAAGTGGGAATCTCCTATCACCTGACATTGTTGTGTGCTCATGCCGGTAGCAGCAAGTGCCTGCTCAACCATTTCCGGATGAGGCTTGGAGCGGCATTCGTCAGCCGTATGGGTGGTAAGAAAATAATCATTCAGGGAAAAGTGCGCCAGCAGGCGATCCAGTCCGGCGCGGGATTTACCCGTGACAATACCCAGCCACCAGCCTTGTTGATGCAGGGTCATCAGTCCTTCACGAACGCCGGGAAACAATGCAACCTGCTTTTCGTGGCGGTGGTAATGCTGACGATAGGCATTGCTCAGCCGAGCCAGGTCATCAGTGGTGAAAGCCTGATTCATACTACTGAGAAGATGTTGCAAGACAACACTGAGCGACAAGCCAATTAGCGGCGTAACGGAAGCTTCCTCCGGCACTGGAAAACCACGGCTACGAAAAGCATCCTGCATGGCAGCAACAATGGCATGATGAGAATCACTCAATGTGCCATCGCAGTCAAAGAGAACCAGGCCGCGTGGATAATGATCAGTCATCGCTTCAGCCGCTGACGGACGACGGCGAGTTCATGACGGGGCTGATCGCACTGGTGGTCGCTGCACAGATAAAAGGTTAAGCCTCGTCCTGATGGTTGTTGTGGTATGCTGTAGGGAGCCAGCTTCTGACTGAGCGCATCACGACGCAGAATCACCAGATCCGGGTAGAACTGTTGTTGTAATTGTCGCCCGGCCTGTTGCGCGGCATGCTCATCACCGGCAATAACCAGTTCGTAGCCCGCTGTCAGCGCCTGCCACAGGCCAAGCAGCATGAAAGCCTGCGCTGACGGCGCCTGTTGCAGATAACGGGAAGATGTTTTCAGCGCCTGCATGGCACGATTTTCCAGCGCTGGGTCACCAGTTAAGCGAGCCAGGCGGATCAGGTTGTAAACAGTCACCGCGCTGCCCGATGGCAAGGCGCCATCCCAGGCATCGTTCGGTCTGATCAGCAAGGATTCAGCATCATCAGCAGTCAGGAAAAAGCCACCGTCATCACTGGAAAAATGCGTCAGCAATTGTTGGTTCAGGGCGATGGCCTGTTGCAAAAAGCGAGCATCAAAACCTGCTTCATACAATTCCAGCAAGCCCCAGATAACAAAGGCATAATCATCAAGCTGGCCGGCAACAGCCTGTTTGCCGTCAGCCGAACGGTGGTGCCAGAGTCGCTGCTGTGCAT
>JALSZZ010000375.1 GCA_027075825.1 Mariprofundaceae bacterium
TTCTTCATCCAGCGCGGCACAGGCTTGCTGCCAGATGCGTTGCTCAACGCTTCGCCGCTGGCGATTATATTGCTGCAGTTGCGCAGCCAGGGCTTCGGCTTCCTCCGGTGACTCACTGATCAGCAGGCGAAATGCATCTTCACCGTGCTGCATACGCCCAGCGGCATTAATACAGGGAGCCAGATGAAAACTGATGTGTTCAACATTAACCTTGTTGTTTCGTGACCGGCATCGTTGCAACAATGCGGCAATGCCCGGCGATGGCGATGTTTCCATTACCGACAAACCGTATGCCACCAGCACGCGATTGACCCCACGCAGTTCCATGGCATCAGCGACCGTCGCCAGCGCCACGCGATCCAGCAGGCAACGCAGATCCAGACACTGACGCTGCTCTTGCGAAAGCCGTCGCCACAGCGCAATCAGCAGAAAAAACGCCACTCCCGTGCCGCACAGCAGGCGGTCGGCAAAACCGCAATCCGCCCGCGCCGGGTTCAGCACCGCTTCAGCACGAGGCAAGGATGCATCCGGCAAATGATGGTCGGTGATAATCATGCGCATGCCCAGTGCATACGCTTCTTCACACACCCGATGACAGCTACTGCCGGTATCAACACTCAGGCCGAGCGTCGCCCCCTGTGCCACAGCCTCACGCAAGGCAGGCAAGCTGATACCATGGCCTTCATTCACGCGATGCGGAATACTGAAGCTGACGCAGGTCCCCAGCTTTCGCAGCGCCTGATATAACACCGCCGTACCGCAAACGCCATCAGCATCAAAATCGCCGAAAATATGAATATGCTCGTCCCTGGCAACAGCCTGAGCCAGCAGATCAGCAGCTGCCGTCATATCCTGCATGGCTTCAGGATCAGGCAGGTCCTTTAAGCGAGGGGTAAAAAAGGCATCGGATTCCCGCAAGCCTCGCGCCTGTAACAGGGATTGCCAGGCATGCAATGGCGAACTGGCACATAATGGCTGATGCCGCCACTTCAGTGGCTGACCGTCCAGCGTGCGCAGGCCATGCAGTGATTCAGGCATATTGCAGGATATACTGACGCAACAACTGATCCGCCTGGAGAGGTTCAGCCGCTTGCCACGGCTGATCAGCGGCAGCAGTCAGCGAAAACAGCCGAGCCAGCGGCGAGCGCCGTGTCAGCAGCGCTGCGCAGGCTTCGTTGAGCGCAGCCAGCACCATAACATCATCTCCGTCCTCAACCTGCACCTGGTGATCCATATGCAATAGTTGCAACGATGCCTGTTTGCAGGCGGGTAGCAGGGCATGGTTGCTGGCCACTGGCAAGGCCGTTGCCCCGGACAGCGGCAGCGGCTGCGCTGCCCACAGCCAGAGACCGGAAACAGGCAATGCCTGAGCAGTTAGTGGATACTGAAAAAGCTGCGTCTGAATCTCCGCCATCACACGCATCAGCAGCATGCCATCGTTGCCGGGAATGGTACGATTGGGCAGACCGCTGATACTGACATCCGCCAGCGATGGCGGTGTGGCATACAGTTGGTGTCTGGAGAACAACAACAGACCTGCGCCATTCGCTGCCAGCCGCATACCGTAGGCAGCCAACACCGGATTCAGCCGCTCAACCATCATCGCGGCATCTTCAGCCGACCATGTCAGCTCCGTAAACGATGTCAGATGAAAGGCATCACGCGCCAGTTGCGCATGATAGGGCGAAGCCAGCCAGACCTGCTGCTCACCATCCCGTGGTAAGGCATCGCCAGCCAGTAATGCCGCCAATGGTGCATCACACAGCCAGCTATACCAACTGAGCGCATCCCCTTTTGGCGCATCAAACCAGCGCACCTGGTAATGTCGTCTGAGCATAGCAGCCTGAGGTTGCCAGAGCGGATGAAGGGCAAAGCCCCCCTGTGGATGCTGTTGCATGGCATCAATAATAATTTTCATGTTGGTTGATTACCTGAAAAGATAACAATTAAGGAAGAATCAGCGGCTGAATTGAGCGATAGCAGAGCGGCATCTGTCGCGGAAAAACGTATCAACAAAAGCATGGTACATGGCTTCTGCCTGAACGCTCACATCAAAGGTGTGTTTTCCGGTGCCTGCTCCTCAGGGGTATGTTCTGCAATATGACCAAAACGGGCTTCATAATGACGAATGTTTTCGGCCAGTGTGTGCATGAGTTGCCGGGCATTATGCGGACTGACGATGATACGCGCATTGACGACAGCAGCAGGAGCGCTGCCAAACACACAGTCAACGACAAACTCCTCGCGCGTATGGGAAACAATAAACTGATTGGCATATACACCGCGCTGAACTTCCGGCGGCAACTGAACCTGCATCTGCTTCGTTGCATCATCTCCGGACAAGGTCATCTCCTGCTGCCCGCCAACAACATGACGACGATCTGAAAACCGGCTCACACTTCATCTTCATAAACACTCAATCCCCTCATGGAAATGCCAGCCTCATGCACGCTATCCTGCCGACCTGTACGCAGGGGATGCCACGCGGGCAATGGCATTCCCTGCGCACGAAGCCGGTAAGCGCAACTTTCAGGCAGCCAGGCGAACGCTTCAGCCTTCATCTGACGAATATCCATGCACTCAGGCACACGTTGCTGGCGGTGGGCATAATCGCGGCAACGACAATGCTGATCATCAAAAAGCGAACAGGCGACATTGGTAAGAAATAACTCGCCGCTGTCTTCATCTTCATATTTCTGATGACAGCAACGACCACAGCCATCGCAGAGCGCTTCCCATTGCTGATGAGAAAGCATCTCCAGAGGCAATTGCCAAAACTTCACCGGCACGCCCATTGACGAGGCGGGACAAAACTCATATCAGTCTGCAATCAATCCTTTTTCGGAACGTCATTCAAACCAGTAATTTCTTCCAGTTCACCCAGCAGCGAAGTCAGATCAGGCTCATCATCAGATGCCCCCAAAGGGTTCTGCGTCTGCAGGGAAACATCCAGATCACCTGTTGAAAGCGAAAGATCCAGCGGCGCATCGCCGCCCTGCGTCTGCTCTGCTTTATCCGCAGCATCAACGCTGAGCTCACTGGTATCCATATCATCCACCAGCATCGACATGGTACTCAGCGTTTTGGTCAGATCATCATCACCCTCGCCTTCCGTCTCCATCGACTCCAGCGCCGGCGTAATATCATCCACCATCATCGACATGCTGTCCAGTGACTTTTCAACATCAGGCCCGCCAAGATCAACCGCTGTTGCCTCCTTCTTGCTGTCCATGGTAATGGTGCTGATGAAATCCAGCGATTCAAAATCGGAATCACTGCCATCGCTTTCACTGCCTGCTGAAAAATCAGCAACAATGGTTTCATCACTCGCTGCCTGTTCATCGTTGCCACCATCAGCGGCAACATCATCAAAATTCATTTCCAGCATGGAAAGATCGTCGCCGACATCCAGTGCATCACCGCCAGCGTCACCAAGGTCGAAGCTCATCTCATCAGTGTTCGCTGCCAAAGCATCATTCGCTTCCGCTGTCGCAGCAGACTCTACCGCATTCATAACCGTTGACGATTCAATTTCGCCGAGGTTAAAACCCGAATCACCACCTGCTTCGGAAGCCTCTTCGCTCACACCGCTATCCGCCGCCTGACCGGCAAATGTTGCATCAAGCTCGCCTAAATCAAAATCCAGGTCATCACCAGCTTCGGAAGCTTCTGTGGCCACACCTGTATCCGCCGCCTGACCGGCAAACGTTGCATCAAGTTCGCCTAAATCAAAATCCAGTTCATCGCCAACATCCGCCGGGGCAGCTTCGGAACTGCCGGTTTCAGCTTCGGAAGGCTTTTCACCATCTTCAGCCGGCATCGACAAGTCCATATCACCGAGATCGAAATCAAATCCGCCCGCATCTTCTTCCGTTCCTGATGAAGCTGCCTGCTCTGCATGCGCTGCCACAGGGTCATCATCCGACAAGGAAGACATATCCATCCCGTCAAGATCAAAATCCAGTTCATCGGAAGATTCTGCCGTTGCAGCCGCCGAAGCCATGGCCGCATCTGTACCTACTGAACCGAGGTCAATATCACCGATATCAAAATCAAGATCGCTGCTTTCCTGTTCCTGCTTCACGGCAGACATATCGACTTCAGCAGTAGAGTCACCCTCCATTGCATTCATGGTGCTCTCAGCTTCATCTTCCCCGATCTCCAGGGTTTCCTCACCCCCGACAGCAGCAGCAACACCGGAAGCATCAATCCCCATCTCGGCAACTTCAGCTTCGAATGCCTCAAGATCACTGCCTGAGAGGGCACCTCTGGCCTGTGCAATCGCATCTTCAATGCCTTTTTGCTCGCCTTTGGCATGACGAACCTGCAACATCTTGATATGCGCCTGAGCATCGGCCTTGTTCAGTTTCAGTGCCATCTGCACCTGCTCTTCAGCCTCATCTTCCATGCCATAGCGCAGATAAACATCGGCTTCAGTCAGATAATCCACATCAGCCGAAGGCGCTTCATCCTTTTCAACAAAGGCATCAAACTCTGAAGTATCCTCATCCGTCAGAGCCGGGATCTGCTCTTCCGGCAAATCGACTTTGGTACGGGTTCCTCCGATGGTTTGCGCAAACTCGTCCTCGGCATCCATCGCGCCCATTCCCGGTTGCTGCGCTTTGGCGGCATCAGCCGCCGCCAGTAACTCTGCCGCTTCCATTTCCGAGGCATCAAATTCCGACGACTCATCCGCCATCACCGGCTCTTCTTCGGCAAATGCATCATCCGATGCTGCGGCAACTGCCGCGCCGCCTGCGGCAGCAGCTGCCGCAGTTACAGCCGCAGCTTTCCGCTTACGCATCACCAGAAAAACAACAGCCGCCAGTACAATCAGCAACAGCACCAGGCCGCCTGCCACCCACAGCATGGGCAAACCGAATACCGTCATTTCCGCTTCTTCTGTTGCTGGCCGGACTGCGGTTTTCGGCGTTGCCTTGCTTTCTTTCGCCTGTTCAGCCGCCGGTTTGACAATCGCAGGCGCGGGGCCGCTGACAGCGGCTGGTTTGGCGTTTGCTTCAGGAGCAGGCTTTGGCTTCCCGGCAGCTTCCACTGGCGGAGCAGCAGGCTTCGCCGCAGCTTTCACCTCGGCTTTCTTCTCTGCCTCGGCAGAGGCTGCTGCCGCAGGCACTGCCACAGCTTCGCCCTTGCGGGCTTTTTCAAGTTCTGCCTGCAAACGGGCAATGCGCAATTCCAGCTTCTTGTTGCGTGCCTCCAGCGCCGCCAGTTCAGCACTACGCTGTTGCTGATTCTTTAGCTGCGCTTCCAGTTCGCCAAGTTTCGCCTTCAGTTGCTTGTTTTCTGCCTCAAGTGCCTGCACTCGCGCCGTAGCAGCAGTCGCGCTGGCGGCAACTCCGCCAGTTGCAGGCGCTTTGGCCGTTGCCGAAGGCTTGCTGACGGCAGCCTTGCCTTTGGCTGCTACCGGCTTGCTGGCAGCGCCTGGCTTCTGTGGTTTTGCGGCCTTGCCCGAAGCAGAAGAGCCAACGCGCACACGTTTGCGATAACGGTTTTTTTGCGCTCTGGCAATATCGGCATATTTCGGTTGCCTGATCAGCTTCTTCCAGCGTGCATTATGCGCCATCAGAATACGACTGGATTCCGAAGCCGAATGACGACGCACTTCAGCCGCTGTCGGCACTTCCAGAAAGGTGCCTGCCCTGATCAGGTTCATATTGTCTTCGCCGAATTTCGCCCGGTTTTTCTCAAACAGCGCCACCATCACCTGGGCATTGGTAAACGTGTCATCAATGCGAAGGCGTTGTGCCACTGTAGTGAGCGTATCACCCCGCACCATCGGGCCATAATTACTGATGCGCGCCCAGGAAGTATCGCCAGCGGAAGCAGTGGACGCAGCGGCACGACCAGCCACCTGTTTCGCTGCTGCGGCAGATGTGCTGGCGGAAGTTTTTTTAGAAGCAGGAGCGGCCGGGCTGGCAGCGGCAGTCATGGGAGCAGGCAGAGAAGCGCCAGCGGCTGTGGCTGGCGTTTCAGCAGCGGCTGTCTGCGTCGCAGGGCGAGGCGTGACATGACTGCGATGTGCAGTGTTTGCCGCCGGCAGTTCCAGGAACACCACATACTTCTTGAAATGCGTGGCATGACCATAATGGATTTTCAGTACCAGATTAAAAAACGGTGTTTCAATCGGACTGTTGGAATTCACTTCAACCCGGCTGCCACGCGCATCGGTTTTCAGCCAGGTCTTGATTTTTTTCAGTACCGGATCGCGGTACACTTCCAGCGTCCGATAGTCCTCAGCAGTGGCAATATCAATGCTGACATTGGAAATTACTTCATCATTTTCCAGCAACAGGGGAACTTCTGCAAAGAACGGCTCACCCAGGTGACTGGCAACCTCAATTTTACCCACAGAAACCGCCTGAGCTGTTCCTGGCAACATCAGTGCCATTGCCATAAGCACATGAAAAACCAATAAGAATTTCCGAACCATGCCTGCCTCCCTTTGGCCTGTCAGCACACTGCCCCTGTGCTGTTTTCTATGTTTATCAAAGCAATAATTCCGCTATTTGTACGGCATTTAGCGCCGCGCCTTTACGCACATTATCAGCCACGACCCATAAGTGCAAGGAATTTATACAAGTATCATCATCACGGATACGCCCAACCCATACCGGATCAGTCCCCGCAGCCTCTGATGCTAAAGGATAATCCTCACTTGCAGGATCATCAACAACGCACACGCCCGGCGCTTCTGCCAGCGCTTCCCGTGCCCGTGCTGCCGTCATGGGCGCGGCAAAGCTTACATTGACGGATTCGCTATGCCCGTAAAAAACCGGCACGCGCACAGTGGTCGCCGTCACAGCCAGATCAGCGCCCATGATTTTGCGCGTTTCATCCATCATTTTGCGCTCTTCTTTGGTGTAGCCATCATCCATGAAGACATCGATCTGCGGGATCACATTGAAGGCGATACGCGCCGGGAAAACCTCAGCATCGCACGCTTCACCACACAGCAAATACCGTGTCTGATGCGCCAGCTCATCCATCGCCTTGCGACCAGCACCAGACACAGCCTGATACGTTGATACTACGACGCGCTCAATCGGTGCCACGTCGTGCAACGGCTTAAGCGCCACTACCATCTGAATGGTGGAACAATTCGGGTTGGCAATAATCCGGTTTTCATGCGCCATGGCCAATGCCTGTGGGTTCACTTCCGGCACCACCAACGCCACATCATCATGCATGCGCCAGGCACTGGAATTATCAA
>JALSZZ010000376.1 GCA_027075825.1 Mariprofundaceae bacterium
CCTTGTCTGCTGCTGGATCATCACGTCGTTCAGTTCTTCAATCATACGCTCCTGATAGGCCGAGCGCAGTTCCAGTTCGTCCAGCCGTCGGTTTACGTCCACAGTTGTTGATCCTTCAATGCCTGCCGAAACCGACGCAAGGCGCGACCACGATGCGAAACACTGGCTTTTTCTTCGGCACTGGCACGGGCAAAGCTTTTGCCCAGTGCCGGACTGAAAAACAGAGGGTCATAGCCAAAGCCTTGTGCGCCATCGTGTTGCTCAAGAATATAGCCATCGCTTTGCCCTGAAACCTCAATCAGCACCTGGCCATCCGCATCGGCAAGACAAAGATGGCATACAAAATGCGCCTGTCGCGCTTTTAAGCCATGCATGACATGCAGCAAACGCGCATTATTGGCTGCGTCATCGGCGTTTTCACCAGTAAAGCGCGCAGAACAGACACCGGGTGCGCCGCCTAAGGCATCCACACACAGGCCGGAATCATCTGCCAGCGCCAGCGACTGATTGGCGCGGGCAAAGGCCACAGCCTTTTTGCGGGCGTTGGCGGCAAAGGTTTCGCCATCTTCGATCACATCGACGTGGACGGTGGCAGTCGCACCCACCACCTCAATCGAACTGCCTTGCAGGCAGGCGACGATTTCCCTGCGCTTGTTGGCATTATTGCTGGCAATTACCAAACGCATCAGGCCACCGCCACGCCATTGTCCAGCGCTGCGTTTTGCGCTTCCATCAGTTGTTGCACGCCCTGGTCAGCCAGTGTTTTCAACTGCATGAAGGTTTCCCATGGCACGGGGCGTTCTTCCGCTGTGGCCTGCACCTCGATAATGCCCTGATCGCTGATTACGAAATTGGCATCCATGGTCGCCTGAGAATCCTCGCTGTATTCCAGATCAAGCAATGGCTGCTCCTGAACAATGCCGCAACTGATGGCCGCCAGTTGCCCATGCAAGGGGTCTTCGTCGATGCTACCTTCGCCCAGCATGCGGTTGGCGGCCAGTCGCAAGGCCAGCCAGCCGCCGGTAATGGCTGCCGTGCGGGTGCCGCCGTCGGCCTGCAAGACATCGCAATCAATGGTAATGGTATGACGCCCTAGGGCATCCAGATGGGTAACAGCGCGCAGCGAACGGCCAATCAGGCGCTGAATTTCCACCGTGCGTCCTCCCTGTTTGCCACGTGCCGCCTCACGGTTGCCGCGTGTGTGGGTGGCGCGTGGCAACATGCCATATTCCGCCGTTACCCAGCCTTGTTCTGTATGGCGCAGGAAAGGCGGTTGTCTGGCCTCGACGCTGGCCGTGCAAAGCACGCGGGTATGACCGAAGCTGATCAGTACGGAGCCTTCGGCGTAGCGGTTAACATCAGTTTCTATGCGCAGCGGGCGCAATGCATCGGCGGCGCGTTGCTGGCGCAGCAAGGGTTGAGAACTCATAATACCTCGTTGGCCCGGGCAGCCAGACGCGAACGTTCACTGGCTTTGAGCGTGATATGGGCGGCATGTTGCCAGCCCTGAAAACGCATCACGGCCAGTGTCAGGCCGTTGGAGTGCGCGGTCAGATAAGGGGTGTCGATTTGCGCATTATTGCCCAGAATAATCAGTCGTGAGCCTTTGCCAATGCGTGTAATCAGGGTTTTCATCTGATGAGGTGTCAGGTTCTGGGCCTCGTCCACAATCACCCAGGTATTGGTAAACGTGCGTCCCCGGGCAAAAGCCATGGCCGTGATTTCGATTTTGTGCTGAACCAGCAGACTGTTGCGGTCGCCATTTTCTTCATCACGCAGCAAATAATCCAGATTATCGCTGACAGC
>JALSZZ010000377.1 GCA_027075825.1 Mariprofundaceae bacterium
GTTATATCATCGCAGACGAAGCCTTCACTCTGGCCAATGGCCAATGGACCGGTACCTCACGTCCCCGTCGTCAGCATATATGGGCGGTCTATGGCGAACGACTTTCCTCACTGTATGATGAGCAGTCTTGATCATTTGCCACACGAATGTCAGGGCGCTGAAGCAGCCAGCCATCGACGCATGCCCGTGCGAGATCGTCGGCAGTGTCAACATCATAATCCACGGGTAGCACATGGCAGCGCAGTGATTGCTGCTCAATGCGCTGCATGGTTTGTTCCCTGACCTGTCCACCACCCCAGCTGATCGCTTCAAACAGACAGGGCTGTGGCTGCCGCATGGCAATAACATTATAGCCGCCATCCTCCACCGGGCCGATGACGACATCAACCTCTTGCAAAGCCCTGGCTGTGGCCAACAGGCGTGCGTCCTGCATATGCGGGGAATCAGCGCCGATCACAATGGTTGGCAACCAGTCACGCTCTGTCAGTGTAGAAATAACCCGCTGCAAACGCACACCAAGATCGCCATCTCCCTGCGGCAACAGCGGCAATGTTGTGTGCTGAAAGAATGGGTGGTGGATATCGTCAACGGCCAGCCATACATGATCAAACAACCGCTGTGCCTGCCGCAACACGCTGTCAAGCATCTGTTCATACCACCACGCCGCCTGCATGGCGTTATATGTTGGCATCAAACGGGTTTTCACCTTGCCAGCCACAGGCGCTCTGGCCATGACCAGTAACTGGCAGCCAGCCGGATTATTTGTCATGTGGTGCGAGCAGTGGCGGCCAGGCATTGTTGATCAGCATCAGAAACTGTTGGTGAAACCAGTGCCCTGATGGCGGTGCATCCGGTAGTGCGCCCGTAGGAAGACGGGAGGGTGCCGGGCCATAATCCACCACATAATCAGGATCACACATCGGATCATAGCGCTTGCCTTCGCTGTCTGGCTCCTGTTGTCTGGCATCACTGGTGCCATCGGATTCTCCAGGCGGTTTGACCCAGATAAATGCCGCCACAGGGTGTTGCTCACCATACGGGCTGACCTGTGGCCTGGGTCCAAGACCTGCACCTGATGGATTACACCAGTTTCCCCGATGAAAACGTCGGTCAATTCTGGATTCATTCACATAGTGCCGGACATCGTCGGCTGCTGATCGCTGCCGGGGACGGTACCTGCCACCCCAGCCATTGCGTGAAGTATCAATAAGGAATCTGATATGTTCGGGGAACCCGGCGGCAATAAATTCCTGATCAAGACGTTCGATATAATCTTTTTCATCAAAGTGACGATTCCAGGCATAAAAACTGTCTGAGCGTACTGGTTTGCCTTGCAGTTTCAGGGAAGGGTTGTCAAGAAAAGGTTCTTCCACAGGGGTTGATCCTGAAATATTGGTGACAAAACCATCAACAGCTGACAGCCCCGGCTTTGTTGCCCTGACTGTCTCAGCAATAAATGCCACTGTTTTTTGCAGGGTTTCGTCCCAGCCAAGCCAGCCGGAATGGCCGACATCAAGGTAAATATAATGATTATCATGCCCGGAAAGTTGCTCAACAGCGTATTGTATTCCTCGCTGATATACCTTGTGCTGATAAACCGCCGCACATTTTTTATTCCACAGATTGGTGACCATATTGGGCAAGGAATCAGGTTCGACGATAAATACAAAACGCAGACCGGAAAAACGCGGTTCGCTGGTAAGGCGGGCAATAACATCAATATAATCATGTTGGTAACGCATCAGGCCATTGTTACGATAGCTGAGTGTGCCATTGGAACTCATGGCGGAGCAGTCGCGGTCGGGAAGATTGTAAAGCACCAGTTCAACCACCATGGGGCGATTTGCCTGCTGCTGCAAGGCCATGTTCAGATGTTGTTCAAGACTGGCACGTCCGCTATTGGCAGTGCCACCGGCAATTGCTTCGATTCTGTCCAGCCAGATCGCTGTAGGCATGTGCTGAAGCTGACGCATGGCTGCGACCAGTGCAGCATCGTGGACACGGTGAATGGACTGCTCAATTTCCTGCGCGTAATCTTCATTGTGATAAACATCAGCGCCCTGATAAGGGTTATTGACATGCCCGGCAGCATATGCGGGTGTCATCAGCATGCAGCCCAACAAACACAGCAGTTCTTTGATCTGCTTCACGCCCGTGTTACACCAGCCAGTGCCTGCAATACCTCGTCGCTGTTACGGCAGAGCTGAATCGCAGTCATCGGTGCGCCCACGGAAAAGCGCAATGATTGCTCCAGTACAGGCAATATTTCCCGCCACATTTCGCCATAAACAATCAGCGGACGCGGTTCGAGTACGCCAATGGCCAGCATATCCCAGCACATGGCAAATTCGGCCAGCGTCCCCAGACCACCGGGCAATACCAGCCAGGCATGCGCATCTTCAATCAGTGTGCGCATGCGATCAAAAAAATCGTAAGCGCGGATTTCTTCGCTCAGGGCATTTTCCGGTGGCGCGGGAAAATGCGTCAGCATCACGCCGCGCACACAGCCACCACCAGCCCGCATACCCTCGGCAAATGCCGCCATCAGCCCGTCGTGTCCGCCTGTTATACCATCCCAGCCGTGCTGCCCCAGTATCCTGGCCAGCGCCACAACATCTGCGTATGCCGCATCATTCGTTGCTACTGATGAAGCGCCGAAAGCGGTAATACGCGGACGCACGCCCGGCTCAGTCCGCGCCTCCATCATTTGCCTACCACCACGATAGCTTTATCAATGCCGCTGCTTTCCACATCTTCCACCACTGTGCCGACGTGGCTTACATCGTCAAACGGCCCGATGCGCACCCGGTAAATCTCTGCATCTCCGGCATGCGGCGCATGCACGGCAATATTGGGGTAGCGCGACCGATAACGATCACGCAACATCGCTGCTCGCTGCATGGAAGAAAAAGCCCCGATTTGCACATAAACCTTGCCTTTTTGCTCAACAGCAGCCGCGCCATCATGCGCAGCCTTGCTGGCTGATCCCTCCGCAGGCTGGCGGGCAGCAGTCACAAACTGGCGGTTCATGGTGGCCGAAGAACGCATCGGCGCAGGCAAATCCTGTTGCGCAACAGGTGCAGGCGGTTGCGCGGCAGGCGTGGTAATCAGCGGGCGCAGGTTATCGCTCACCAGGCTGACTTTTGTAATACCGCTCATTTCCATGCGTGCGGCCAGTAACTCTGCCTGATCACGACGAGAGAACGGACCCTGCCGCACCTTATATACCACCGGCGTTTTTTCATCGTCCACAAAAAGTCGCAACTGTGGATAATCATGCAGGTATTGCTGACGAAGCTTGTCGGCGCTTTCACGCGATACAAAAGCGCCCAGTTGCACATAATAAGGCGTGGTTCCCTGTTTGCTGACAGCAGGTGGTGGTGCAGGCTGCCATGCCGGTGTCTTTGGCGTGCGCGTTGCCTGGCCCGTCACTGTTTTTTCGGTTGTCACTTCATCCGCTTGTGCGGTGGTAATCACTTCCGGTAATGAGCGCAGTGGCGACAGGTTGCCTGAAGGCTCCACCGCAGCTTTTGGTTTTGGCTGTGCCACATAATGCGTGACCTTCACCGGAGCAGGAGAGCCATCGCCCAGCGCCTGCACCCGCACGCGGGCAGTTCCTTTTTTGGCATAGCCCAGTTGCTGCGCTGCGGCATAGGAAAGATCAATCAGCCGATCCTTGACGAAAGGCCCACGGTCGTTGATGCGCAGATCAATATGCTTGCCGTTTTCCAGGTTGGTCACCCGCACCATGGTACCCATGGGCAGAGTAGGATGCGCCGCAGAAAGTCCGTGCATATCATAACGCTCGCCACTGGACGTTTTTTTACCATGGAAATCACGACCATACCACGAAGCCATGCCTGTTTCATCATAGCCATCCGCTTTTAACAGCGGGTAATACCACTGACCATTCACGCGATAAGGCTTGTTGGTCGCTTTGCGTGTTTCATCAACCGGCGGTTGTTTTTGCCCGCAAGCGGTAACGAACACGGCAATGATTACTATCCACCAAAATCTCATTCGCTTCTCTCCTGCTTTTTCGATTCAATTGCCCTGAACTGTTTCATGCGCCTGAGTACCTTACGGGAATAACGCGGGCTGCCCAGTGAGCCGTTATAAGCCTGAAGCGCCCTGGCCCGCGAATGATAACGATCCAGATAATGACGCAACACAGCGCAACCGTAACGTATATTCGTCTCAATCACGAACAGATTATCTTTCGGCGAACCCAGCTTCTCTTTCCAGAAGGGCATCACCTGCATCAGTCCCCGGGCACCAACATTGCTCACTGCGAAATGATCAAAATTGGACTCCACTGACATCAGAGCCAGCACCAGTTCGATAGAAAGATGAAAACGCCGACAATAATAATACGTCCAGTAGGCAATCTCCTGTGCCTCATCTGCATTGCTCACCCAGGGAGAAATCAGCTGACGAATATCCGCCTCCCAGACAAGCTGCGCATAATCCCGCCGGGGCCTGCGCCGAACTTCCTCCGTTGAAGGCGGGCGAAACATGCTGCGCAATGCATTCTGTTCCTCCCGTGGCATAACAGGCAATGGCAATAGCTGATCTCCCAGTAATGCCGGTACAGTCATCAGTTGCCGCATATGCTGACGATCTTCGGGTGTGCTACGCATCCAGAACGGCAGGCTGAAAGCCAGCCCCAACAGCAGCACCAGCGTCAGCAAGCCTTTGGCCGAAGGGCCAGCAAGCAAGCGACGAAGCGCCTTTGCCTGTTTCATCCCTCCAGTGTAACAGCCAGATGCGACATGATGCCATCGATGGCCACTGGATTTCGTGCCGCTCGACGCGCTGAAAATTCTACTTCACCCCGCTCAAGGCTGCGCTCACTGAGCACAATCTGCCACGGCATACCGATCAGCTCATGATCACGGAATTTGACACCGGGACGTTCCCTGCGCTCATCCCACAATACATCATAGCCAGCATCTTGCAGTGCCCTGTAAAGTTTTGCTGAAGCTTCCATTACCGGTGCCTTGTTGCCCAGGGTGATCAGCGAGAGCTGAAACGGAGCCAGGTGTGACGGCCAGTCAATACCATGTTCATCATGACGCTGTTCGATAATCGCCGCCATCAGACGTGAAACGCCAATGCCATAACAGCCCATGGTGGCCACTGCCCGTTTGCCATTCGCATCCTGGAAGCATACCCCCATGGGTTCACTGTAACAACGACCAAGGGCAAACACATGGCCTGTTTCAATACCGCGACGCAGCACCATCGTGCCTTCATGGCAGCGCTGACAGCCATCGCCATCGCGCACGGCGCGTATATCTGCCCACTGATGAATATCAGCATCGCGCTCCAGCGATACGCCAGTGCAATGAGCATCCGGGCGATTCGCGCCCACCACCAGACCTGATGCGCCCTGCAAAGACTGATCAGCGTACACTGCCACCGACAAACCACAAGGCCCGATATAGCCCTTGACACCACCGGCGCTGGCAAAATCGTCATCAGCGGCCAGTTCCACCGCATCGGTGCCGAGCAGGCGGGCAAGTTTCATCTCCTGCACCTCATCGTCACCGCGCACGCAGACGGCCACCAACTGACCATCGTTATCACCGCCCTGCTGACGGTAGAGCATGGTTTTGACGACCAGTGCCAGCGGTACGCCAAGCAGATCAGCCACGTCTTCTGCCGCTGTTGTGTTCGGCGTGGCAAGCACTGTTTTGTCGGCTGCCTGACCTGTGACGGTCTCGACAGCAGCCACCGCCTTCTCGATATTGGCTGCGTAATCACAGTGCGAACAATGGGCAATCAGATCTTCACCGGAATCAGCCAGCACATGGAATTCGTGCGAGGACGCACCACCAATACTGCCATTATCTGCTTCTACAGCCCGAAATTCCAGGCCCAGGCGCGTAAAAATACGCTGATAAGTGGCAAACATCCTGTCATATTCGCGTTGCAGGCAGGCGTCGTCAACGTGAAAGGAGTAGGCGTCTTTCATCACAAACTCACGTCCTCGCATCAGACCAAAGCGCGGACGGATTTCATCACGAAACTTGCCCTGAATCTGATAGAGATTCATCGGCAACTGTTTGTAGGAGCGCAACTCCCGGGCAACCAGATCACAAATCACTTCTTCATGGGTCGGGCCGAGGCATGATTCGTGTTCATGCCGATCCTTAAAACGACACAGTTCCGGGCCATATTTGTGCAGGCGACCGGATTTTTCCCACAAATCAGCAGGCTGCACCATGGGCATCAGCAATTCCTGCGCTCCGGCGCGATTCATTTCCTCACGAATAATGGCCTCGATCTTGCGCAGCACGCGCAAGCCAAGCGGCAAATAATCATACACCCCGCTGGTAACGCGGCGAATATAGCCTGCGCGCAGCAGCAACTGATGCGACACCACTTCAGCATCAGCGGGCATATTGCGCATGGTTGGAACAAGAAGTCTGGAATATTGCATGGCAGCAAGGCTAGGAGTCTGTCGGACTTTGGCAAATCTGTTGTGAAAAACCGGATATTGGCCAAATCTTCGCCCTGTCTTTGCTAAACCGGGCTGCTACTTGTGTCAATCCGCGTCGTCTGATGCTGTCACATGGCGCGGGCTGACATGTGAATAATGAATATTATTGCTTGACATTCACTTTATTGCTTTCAGGGTACGCTTCAGCTTCACCCTCAGGGAGTATCCATGCTATTGCTCGAACCCTTTTCATCTGGCCGGTTATCATTGAATAACCGCGTGGTCATGGCACCGATGACGCGCAACCGCACGCCCGAAGGTCTGGCTACGCCGCTGATGGCGGAATATTATGCGCAGCGTGCCAGCGCTGGCCTTATTATCACTGAAGGTGCGCAAATCTCGCCGCAAGGGGTGGGTTATCCGGCAACACCGGGGATTCACAGTCAGGCACAGGCAGCAAACTGGCGGCAGGTAACTGATGCCGTTCATGCCCGGGGTGGACGTATCTTTATTCAGCTCTGGCACTGCGGCCGCGTGTCGCATCCCGATTTTCACGGTGGTGAACTGCCCGTTGCGCCTTCAGCTATTGCGCCGCAGGGGCAGGCTTTCACCTGGGAGGGCATGAAGGATTTTGTGACACCACGAGCGCTGGACATCAGTGAACTGGCGGGCATTGTGAATGATTATCGGCAGGCTGCCGCACTGGCCATGGAAGCAGGCTTTGATGGCGTGGAAATTCATGCGGCCAACGGTTATTT
>JALSZZ010000378.1 GCA_027075825.1 Mariprofundaceae bacterium
GTTTTATTTACGCGTCAGTCGTTGCTCGTCGCTTATCTCATACTCGGGGCTTTACTTGGGCCTTGGGGTTTAAAACTCGTTAAAGACGTTAGCATCGTACAACAAGTTGGCGAAGTGGGAATTTTATTCCTATTGTTTCTACTGGGCCTGCACCTGCAACCACAAAACCTCGTCCATATGCTAAGAAAAGTGACTTGGGTTGCCTTGATAAGCTCCGTGGTCTTTCTCTTAATGGGCTACAGCGTCAGTATTGCTTTTGGCTATGGGCATATCGAAGGGGTTGTGATTGGTGCGGCTTTGATGTTTTCCAGCACCATCATTGGCCTCAAGTTATTACCAACGACCATTTTACATCATCAGCACACTGGTGAAGTGATGATCAGCGTGTTGTTAATGCAGGATTTAATCGCCATTGTGGTGCTGATTTTATTAAATGGTGCTGAAGGTAATGTTTTTAATTGGAAGGATATTGTTGCTGTTTTAGTCGCTTTACCCGCCTTACTCGTTTTTGCTTTCCTCGTTGAGCGATTTGTCTTAGTTAAATTATTAGCTCGATTTGATAGGACGCAAGAATATGTGTTTTTACTGTCTATTGGCTGGTGTTTAGGGGTGAGTGAGTTAGCCGATAAGATCGGGCTTTCTGAAAATATTGGCGCTTTTGTTGCCGGGGTGTCCTTAGCTGCCAGTCCCATTTCTTTATATATTGCCGAGAGCTTAAAGCCATTACGGGATTTCTTCTTGGTGATGTTTTTCTTCTCAATTGGCGCTACGTTTGATTTTGCTTTTGCCTCTAAAGTGGTGATACCGGCGATTGTTCTAGCCGTTGCTATGTTGATATTTAAACCATTACTGTATTGGTTCTTGCTTGAAAAGACTGGGGAAACGCGGCAAGTTTCTCGTGAAGTCGGTGTGAGATTAGGACAGGCCAGTGAGTTTTCTTTGTTGGTTGCAGCGATGGCTGTATCAAATTCAGTAGCATTGATCACAGATAAGGCAGCCAGCCTGATTCAAGCGGCGACAATATTTACTTTTATTGTGTCTTCCTACTGGGTGGTGTTACGTTACCCAACACCCATTGCACTATCGGATAATATGCGTAAGGATTAATGATGATTAATAAGCTCAAATTAAAAGAGGTATTTTACGCCTGCGTCATTTTTATGCTAGCTGGTTGCGGAGCACGCTACCAAATGGTGTATACCTTTTTCCCGCCTCACTCTGGAGGTGGCCAAGCCTGCGTTAAACAATGTGAGCGCTCAAAAGCAAATTGTCACGCACTTTGTGAAGCAAATGATACAGATTGTGAAATAAATGCCAAAGATCAAGCGCAAAGAGAATATGAACGCTATGTGAAGCAAAAGAAGATAGAGGGCGCTGAAATCATGCGTGATTTAAAATCGTTTTACGATCCTCTACAATGCTCCAAAACATCTTGTGACTGCGAAGAAGACTTTAGAGCTTGTTACCAAATGTGTGGTGGCAAGGTGAAACACGAAAAACGATGTATCGCTAATTGCGGTGATGGTTAGCTGATAAACTATTGAATATTCAATAGGTTAGATAGAAGGCTTCTCGTGGGGGGACATCAAGATTAAACTTGCTGTCCCCCTTTGTTATTTACCAATACTTTGACTAATACTATATGTATAGATAAGCATAATGGCCGCTTGCTCGCGGTACATAAATGACTGCAAGGAAACATTGAGGTATGACACAACATTTTCCAAATGACATTGATGAACAAGAAACAAGCGAATGGCTTGATGCCTTATCCGAGGTGATTGAGCGCAGTGGTATAGAACGCG
>JALSZZ010000379.1 GCA_027075825.1 Mariprofundaceae bacterium
CCCACAGCGCGATGCGCTCCCGCACCTGACGATCCAGACCACGAAAATTCTGTTCCACCTCACGAAAATCCGACAACAATTCACGGGTAATCTGACTGAACTGCAAAAAACGGTCTTTCACCGCTGTATCGTTCAGCAACGGTACATCGCCAGCGGCAATGCGTGCAATTTCGGCATCAATGGCGGCGCGGCGACGCTTCAGTTCGGCAATACGCACAGCCGGATCATGCTCGCTGCCTTCGCTGATCTGGCGCAATAATTCAAACATCGTCAGCAGTCGCGATTCCGCGCCCACAAAACTGCGCTCCGTCAGCGAGCCAAGCCAGGCAATGGCTTTTTCAGTGGCCGGCGTAAGATCAAACCACGGTTCATCGGAGCCCTGGCGATAAAATTTGCGCAACCAGCCCTTGCTGCTATCCGCCCAGTCGTCCAGATAAGCGCTTGCCGGGCGAGGAAAAGCGGATGCCCCCAACTGGCTGCGCAGACTGAACAAGGCATCATCCAGCGCCTCGGCCAGATCACCCTGGGCAATCATGCGCACATTGGGAAGAACAAAAGCCTGATGCAGAAAAGAAGCGGCCAGCGGCGCACTGTCCGCCCGCAACAAACGCCACGCCGGATGATTCTGGCGCAGCTGATCCAGTGTGAAATAATCAAGTTGCCCCGATTCCCTGTTCATGGACGGTATGCTTACATGTGTTTTCCAAAAAATAAAATCATCAGTGCGTTCGAGGTGCGAACAAAAGTGTGATCTTCTGGCTAAAACATGCAAACATTCACCACCGTCATGCTGAACTCGTTTTAGCATTCAGCGCAGGCGCAGAACGCCATGACTTGCGGTTCCGTGCAGGCGGACAAGCTGAAAGCTGGCGGTATTTTGTAGAGGGGATAGGTTGTCGGTAGCAGGGCGCAATATCGCAGGATACCAGAGGTTAACTGAACAATGACAGAAGATGTATCGCTATTGATGTGGGGCGTATTCTTTGGCGGAATCGGTATGGGCTACGTCATCTATGGCAAAAAGCAGAAAAAAACCATCCCCTTTGGCGTGGGTATTGCACTGTGCGTGTTTCCTTATTTTATCAGCAATGTGTATGCACTTGCAATCACAGGCATGGCGCTCATCGCCCTGCCTTATTTTGTGCGCAGGTGATGACGCACCAGACGAAAGCCAATCAGGATGTGCTTCAGATTCACTGGCCGGGTGTGGCCAGCGGCGGGGCGGCAGACATCGCCGTGATCGTCCCAGCTTCCGCCTTTGACGGTGGCGCGTTTGCGAGATACATCGCACGTCCATTCGAATACCTGTCCCGCACCATCGAGCACACCATAAGGGCTTGCGCCCTGCGGGAAGGAACCCACGCGCATGGTGGAGAATGGTCCCTGATCGTTGTTGTTCAGAAACCTGGCATGGTAGCTGTTGCCCCAGGGATATAATCTGCCATCTGTGCCACGCATGGCTTTTTCCCACTCCTGTTCACTGGGTAATTGCACATTCCAGGAGTCTGTCGGACTTTGGTCATCGTCACGGGAAATAGCGAGATTGAGCCAAATTTACGACCTGTTTGCGGCGAATAGCAGCGCTATTTAACAAAAACAGGGCGAAGATTTGGCCAATATCCGGTTTTTCGTAGTAGATTTACCAAAGTCCGACAGACTCCCAGCCCGTTTTTTTGACTAACCAACGAGCATACGCCTGCGCATCATACCAGTTCACCAGCACGACAGGATGATCTTCCCTGCCTTCCAGTGGCTGATTGTGCTGCCACAGATAAGGTTGCACATGCGAATAAGGGTGGGTAAG
>JALSZZ010000380.1 GCA_027075825.1 Mariprofundaceae bacterium
TAATCCGCAGCGTTTTACACAATTTTCGATGCAGGCCTGTGGTTTGTTCCTTGATTACTCCAAAAACATTGTTGATGACACCACCATGCGCCTGCTGCTGGAACTGGCAGAAGCGCGTCAGCTTGCTCACTGGCGTGGCTGTATGTTCAGCGGTGAAAAAATTAACAACACGGAGCAGCGCGCTGTATTGCACACCGCCCTGCGTCGTCAGGATGATACACCTGTCTTTGTTGATGGCGAGAATGTTATGCCCGGCATTCACCAGGTGCTGAATCAGATGGAAGCTTTTACCGAGTCTGTTCGTTCGGGACAATGGCGTGGCTCTACGGGTAAGCGGATCACGGATATTGTCAATATCGGTATTGGTGGCTCCGACCTCGGCCCGGTCATGGTGACAGAGGCGCTGAAACCGTATGGCCGGGATGATCTTCGCGTGCATTTTGTCTCGAATGTCGATGGCACGCATATTGTCGAAACACTGAAGCGACTGCACCGTGAAACAACGCTGTTCGTGATCGTCTCCAAAACCTTTACCACGCAGGAAACCATCAGTAATGCCAAAACCGCCCGTGACTGGTTTCTCACCCGGGGCGGCACCCGTGAGGCTGTTGCCCGGCATTTTGTGGCGGTCTCGACCAATGCCCGGGCGGTGGAAGCTTTTGGCATTGATACGCGCAATATGTTTGGCTTCTGGGACTGGGTTGGCGGTCGCTATTCACTGTGGAGTGCTGTTGGCCTGTCAATTGCGCTGTATATCGGCATGGATCGCTTTCGTGAACTGCTGGCCGGAGCGGCAGCCATGGATCAGCATTTTCTTGAAGCGCCGCTGCATGAAAACATGCCCGTCATCATGGCCATGATCGGTATTTGGTATATCAATTTTTTTGGCGCTGCCTCCCATGTCATCCTGCCTTACGATCAATATATGCATCGCTTTGCAGCCTATTTTCAGCAGGGCGACATGGAAAGCAATGGCAAACGAGTGACGCGGCATGGTGAAACAGTTGATTATGCCACCGGCCCCGTGATCTGGGGTGAACCAGGCACCAATGGCCAGCATGCCTTTTATCAGTTAATCCATCAGGGCACGCAACTGATCCCGGCGGATTTTCTTGCTCCGGCAGAAACGCAAAACCCGATTGGCCAGCACCACCATATGTTACTGGCCAATTTTCTGGCGCAGACCGAGGCCCTGATGAAAGGCAAAACGGAAGACGAAGTGCGCGCCGAACTGCAGGCATCCGGCATGGATGAAACGGCCATTGCCAGCTTGCTGCCTCACAAGGTATTTCCCGGCAACAGACCGAGTAACTCAATTGTTTTCCGCAAGCTTACGCCTGCTGTTCTGGGCAGTCTGATCGCCCTGTACGAACACAAAATTTTCGTACAGAGCGTTATCTGGGATATTAACGCCTATGATCAGTGGGGCGTGGAACTTGGCAAACAATTAGCCAGCGTGATTTTACCGGAACTGGCTGACGATGCCCCGGTCACCTCACACGATGCCTCCACCAATGGCCTGATCAACCATATTAAGGCTATTCGCCATGAATAGGTTTCTGACGTGCTTGGGTCTGCTGCTACTGCTGACATCCTGCCAGATTGACGGCTTGCAGTTGCAGATGAGCGAAGGCTGGACCTACCGCTCGCTGGCAGCCTGGAAACATGCGGATCCCAGCGCCCTGACGATTTCAGCAGATGGTCACTGGCTGTATGTGGCAACGGATCACAGCGCTTCATCCTTTGCCGCTTCGCTGATTGCCGTCAACCTGCAATCCGGTCGTCAGCATGTACTGCTATACGGTCTGAACAAGGTGGCATCATTGGCGCAGGCGGGTGATGGCACGCTGTGGCTGGGCGAAGGGTTTGCTGAAGGTCTGGTATGGCGCATCACCGAACCGGCAACGCTGCCGGAAGAACAGCAGGTGTATCGCCTTCGCCAGACTTCCGATTCGCCTGCTGTCGCGCCTTTTACAGCCGCTGGCGTATTTCATCACAGCGCCATCGTTTTTGGGCGTTATCAGCGTTTTTGCTATCTGGCAGACGGTCAGCAAGGTGGTGGGCTGTACCGTCTGCAGCTGGCGGATCATCAGTTGCAGGTATGGGGAGAGAACGGCGGCTGGCACATCATCAGCCATCCCGATGAAGCTGCTACCGAAGCCGGAAGCCGACAGGCGCGTCGCTTTTCTGCCATTCGCAGCATGACCCGTCTGGATGACGGTCGCATTCTGCTGGCTGAGGGAACGAGCGGACATATTCTTGCCCTGCGAGATGGCGACAAGCCTGTGTTGACGGAATGGCTGAATAAGCCGGCTATTCATCATCCGCAATCACTGGCCTGGGATCATCAACGCCAGTTGCTCTGGATCAGTGATCAGTCCGGCAGTGCATCACGTCTGTGGGCGTGGGATGGTCGCAACCTGCTTGATGTCGCCCATCATCAGGCCGGAAGTATTGATGGTCTGTATGTGTATCAGGGGCGGGTGCTGGCCAATATCCGTCGTAGCAAAGGCGCGCCGGAAGCGGTGATTGAAATCATGGAGAAAGGCCAACGCTAAACATGGAAAGCTGGCTGGAAATGGTGATTCGCCAGTGCATTTTTTATTCATTGCCCGTGCTGGTATCGCTGACGCTGGTAAATATGGTTGAGGCGCAGTTGCTAAAAACGACGCCTCCCCATCCTTTTTACGCCATCAGCTGGAAGTCTGCCTGGTGGCCATTGCTGATCAGTATTGCCATGCAGCGCGCCGTGATTATTGCCTTGCCCCGGCCAGTGCAGGAAACGGGCATGCGTGGCGCAGCAGCGCGCTGGCTGGGCCATGGATTATGCGGGCTGGGTGGCTTTTTGCTCTATCAATGGGCCTTGCAACACCCCCCGGCAGCAGGTTTGCCACCCTTGCATCACTGGTGGGCCAAGGTGCTGATGTATTTCAATCTGTGCATGCTGGCGCTGCATGTGCTGCCCATGCCCGGCATGCTGCTCGGTGAATACCTGCAACTGCGTGGCTGGCTGCCGCCGTGGTGGGCGAGCCTGCTGCAATACCTGCAACACTGGTGCTGGCTGTTACTGGCTGCCTCACCGCTGCTGGATGAGCTTTGCGGGCAATGGCTGGTTTACCCGGTGTATGAGGCGCTGGCCACGGCGGCCAGCCAGTAACCACTTGCAAATGATTGCTGCACCCGACGCTGATGCTACCATGCGGCTATGTCCTTCATGGTTAAACATAAGTCATCAGGGCAACTGGAGATGATAACAGATGACAACAGATAACGGTAAACAGGGCTGGCAACCAACGCGCAATGACTGGGTATTCATGCTGATTGTGCTGACAGTCATTGTCGTGCTTATACTGGGAACCAGTGAACGCACGACAAAAGCTACCCCTGATGATGCCACTCATCAGGCGATTACCTCGCATCAGGCCTGTATGACATGTCATGGTGAGCACGGCATCCGTCCGCAACCAGCGGGCCATGTCAAGGCTACCCAGTGTTTTCAGTGTCACCAGCAACCGGCAGGGTGGAAAGGCGCTTGATTCACCGCATTGGCATCGTCATCAAGCCGGGAGATGAGCGCGCTGCCAGCCTGGCTGCCGATATTACCCGCTGGCTGGATGACTGTGGCTATCACTTATTGATGCGCCAGGGGGAGAAAGCATTGCCCGGCACGTCAGCAGTGGTGGCAAAATCATTGACGCAACACGTTGAGATGATGCTTGTTTTTGGCGGTGACGGCACCTTGCTGGGCGTTGGCCGCGAATGCGCGGGCACGGGCGTGCCGATTCTGGGTATCAATCTTGGCCGACTTGGTTTTTTGACGGATACCCCGGCAGGTTCGGTGCGCGATGCGCTGACTCATATCTTCGCCAATCGCTATAAAACGATTGAGCATCATGCCCTGCAGGTTGAGGTGGTGCGGGATGGACAGTGCCAGTGGCATGGTCGGGCCATGAATGATGTGGTGTTGCACCGCCGTGATACCCGGCCTGTGGAATTTGAATTGTATGTGCATCAGCGCCGCGCCTTCAGTCTGCACGCCGATGGCATGGTTCTGGCGACACCGGCAGGCTCAACGGCTTATGCTCTGTCGGCAGGCGGCCCTATTGTGCATCCCGGCGTGCAGGCGTTAACGCTGGTGCCAGTCTGTCCGCACACACTGAGCAACCGCCCGCTGGTCATCCCTATGGACGAAGGCATTGAAATGCGTTTATGCGCCTGCTCTCGTCCGGCCAGTCTGAGCCTGGACGGTCAGTTGCTGGCAGAATTACAGGACGATGATGTGGTGCGCGTTCATCGCGGTGGAAAAATTCGGCTGATTTACCTGCCTGATCACCATTATTTCGAAACCCTGCGCAACAAGCTTCACTGGGCAGACGGCGTGGGCGCTGCGGAGTAAGCATGCTAAGAGAGCTGCATATCCGGCAATTTGTGCTGGTCGAGGAAGTGCGTCTGGAACTGACTGATGGCATGACCGTCTTTACCGGCGAAACCGGCGCAGGAAAATCCATTCTGGTTGATGCGCTTGGCCTTGTGTTTGGTGCGCGTGCATCAGCCGATCTTGTGCGTCATGGCGCTGATCGCGCCGAGATTGTCGCTACGCTGGAAGTGGCGCAGGCAGGCATCAGTGCCTTGCTGGCAGAGCAGGGTATTGAAGAAGAAGAACTGATGATTGTGCGCCGCGTGATCAATGCCGATGGTCGCTCGCGGGCCTGGCTTAATGGTGTTGCCGTGCCGCTGAAGGTATTGCAGCAGCTTGGCCGTCTGTGTCTGGATCTTCACGGTCAGCATGCACACCAGCGCCTGATGCAGCCGGCATGGCAACGCGGCCTGCTGGATGCCGGGCTGGATACCGCGTTATTACAGCGCGTGGCAGCATGCTGGCAGACATGGCAGCAGGCCAGCCAGGCCATGCAGGCATGGCAGCAACACATCCGTCAGGGGCGCGAACAGGAACAATGGCTCCGGCAACAGCTTGAAACGCTGGACATGCTGGATCTGGCTCCCGGCCTGTTGCAACAACTGGAACAGGAAGTCGCTGCCGGCACCCACCTTGCCCGGTTACAACAGGGTGCGGCACAGGCCATGCATGCGCTTGACGAGGGCGAACCATCAGCGCGCAGCCTGCTGGCTGAGGCGATGCATGCGATTACACCGCTGGCCGGTTTACAGCCATCGCTGCAACAGGCCGTGGACATGATGCAGCAAGCAGAAGATGTGCTGGCTGAAGTGCCTGCTTTGCTGCAAGATGTGCTGGAAATGGAGGCAGATGCCACCCACTTATCGGCACAGGAACAGCGGCTTAACCAATTGCAGGCCATGTTGCACCGTCATGGCTGCGATGAGGCGACCTTGCTGCACCTGCAGCAACAATGGCAACAGCAACTGGATGCCCTGGATACGGCGGAATGGGATGGCGAACGTTTGCAACAACAATGCGAACAGGCGCGTCAGGCGTATCAGCAAGCTGCCAGTGCTCTGCATCAGGCGCGTTGTGAACAGGCTGCGACGCTGGTTGACCAGTTGCGTCCGGCGCTGGATCAGCTGGCGCTGGCAGGCATGCAACTACGCATTGATGTAACAAGTGAAGCGGATGACACCAACTGGGGGCAACATGGCTTTGACCATGTCAGCTTCATGCTCTCAAGTAATCCGGGGGAACCTTTCCGGCCATTGCAGCAAGTCGCCTCAGGCGGTGAATTATCCCGTCTGGTGCTGGCCCTTAAGGCCTGCGGTGCGACCACAGGCGAGACACCACCGCTGGCCGTATTCGACGAGGTGGATGTGGGCGTTGGTGGTGAAACAGCCTGGAGTGTTGGCGAACTTCTTCATGCCATGGCAGAAGAGCGTCAGGTACTGGTTATTTCGCATTTGCCACAGGTGGCCACACTGGCCGATCAGCATATCTGTATCACCAAGGAAAGTAACGGACAACGCACTACCAGCTCACTGCTGCCGCTGGATCGCGCCGGACGTTTGCAGGAACTGGCCCGCATGCTGGGCGATGGCAGCCCTCAGGGCGTAAAACAGGCACGCGTACTGTGGAAGCGGCGGAAGCGCCGCTGATGCCACATCGTTTACAGGTTCGTCCTGCTGAAGTGGGTGATATTCCAATCATTCTGGATCTGATGGCTCCGCAGGTTGCCGCTGGCGTGTTGTTACCCCGCAGTGAAGATGATGTTTGTCAGCATTTACAGGAATTTGTTGTCGGTACGTATGATGGTCAGCCAGCAGGCATCGCTACTTTGCATCTGTACACCCGTCACCTGGCAGAAATTCGTTCGCTGGTGGTCGCTGATGATTATCGTCATCTGGGCGTAGGCCGTCTGCTGGTTGAGGCCTGCGAACAACTGGCTATGCAGCGCGGCATTGATCATGTGTTCGCCCTGACCTATGTGCAGGATTTTTTTATTCGTCAGGGCTATCAGGTGGTTGCCAAAGAAAGTTTACCCCACAAAATCTGGACGGTGTGCATTCATTGTGAAAAATTCCATTGCTGTGATGAAATCGCAGTTGAAAAACATCTGAGAGCCACCCACAGCAAGCCCATTCTGGAGCGTTTACAACCGTGACTACACCAACAGCATTTACACAACTGGCTCTGGCTGCGCCGCTGGCTCAGGCCATTGATGACCTGGGCTTTACTCAGCTTACCGATATTCAGCGCAGCGCCTTGCCGCTAACGCTGGCGGGCAAGGATATTGCTGCCCAGGGACGAACAGGAACAGGCAAGACTGTCACGTTTTTGATTACCGCCATTCAGCGCCTGTTGACACAACCTGCCAAAAAAGGCCGCGCCGACCGGCATCCCCGGGTGTTGATCGTCGCCCCGACCCGGGAACTGGTGGTGCAGATCCACGATGATGCCCGGCAGTTACTGCGTCATACCGAATTGCGTCTGCATGCCGTCTATGGTGGCGTGGACTACAAAAAACAACAGCAGGCCTTTGATCATGGCACAGATATTCTGGTGGGCACGCCTGGTCGCCTGCTCGACTATTACAAACAGCGACGCTACAGCCTGCGTCTGACGGAGATGCTCATCATCGACGAAGCAGATCGCATGTTTGACCTTGGCTTTATTCGCGATATTCGCTTTATGATGCGTCGTTTGCCGCACTGGAAAAAACGCCAGTCCCTGCTGTTTTCAGCGACGCTCTCCCGGCGTGTCATGGAGCTGGCTTACGAACACATGAATAACCC
>JALSZZ010000381.1 GCA_027075825.1 Mariprofundaceae bacterium
GGCGCGTTCTTCATCTGAAACTGGCCAGCAGGTTGGCTGTCAGCAGATGCCAGCCATCAATTAGCACAAAGAGAATAATCTTCAATGGCAACGAAATCATTACTGGCGGCAACATCATCATACCCATACTCATAAGTACAGAAGCCACCACCAAGTCAATCACGACAAATGGAATATAAATAAGAAACCCTATCTCAAACGCGGTTCTCAGCTCACTAATTATAAAAGCCGGAATCACCGATACCATTGGCGGCTCCTCATGCTCCCCCACCTGCTCCTTGCCGCCCGCAAGCAAAAACAACTGCAAATCCTCATCTCGTGTCTGCCTGAGCATAAACTCCCGTATCGGCGCTTTTGCTCTTTCAAAGGCTTCTTTCTGACTGATTTCTTCCTCGACATAAGGCGTTAACGCCTTCACATCAATCTCCTGCCATACCGGCATCATAATAAACACAGTCATAAACAACGCCAGACCAATCAAAATCTGGTTGGGAGGGGCCTGCTGGGTGCCAAGGGCCTGACGCAGAAATGCAAAAACCACCAGAATACGGGTAAACGATGTCATCATAACCAGAATGGAAGGAGCCAGCGCCAACACCGTCAAAACCATGACGATAGTCAGCGCTGTCGTAAAATCTCCGGGATTTTCCGACGTTCCCAGTGACAACTGGACAGAAGGATATTCCGCTGCAGCCACCGGGACGGAGAGCAGCATGGATGTCAACAGCGCAAACAGTTTCATGGTTTTTTCCCTGCCCGGGAAGCGCCGGGTTTCAATTTACCAAGCAGTGTCATATTTTGCGGCGAGATCCCCACCAGCCAATGCTGGCCTTCATACTCCAGCACCACAACCGTATGGCGCCCGCCAACTGAAACACGCTGGATCAGATGCAGAGGGCCATTCGATACACCGGGCATTATCGGTAACTTCATGCGCCTGGCCAGCCAGACCAGAATAGCGAATAGCGCCAGCACCAATGCCAGGCCAGTCATCGATTTCAGAAACAACGTTGCCATTCCGCCCTGATCAACGAGAGAAGCCCCCTCCGCAGCAAACGCCAGCGAAGACCCCAGCATGACCCATATCGCCAGCACGCGGTTAGCCCAGTGCACGAATACGACTTCCTTCGGAGATAATATCGACAATGCGTACCCCCAGTTTGCCATCTGCTGAAACAATTTCCCCCTTGGCAAAGACCCGCCCGTTGGCCAGCACATCAACACCTGCATCCAGTTCCTTGTTAAATTCCACAACCGATCCTTTCGCAAAACGGCTGATGGTTGAAAGAGGCAGGGTAACACGCCCCATCTCCACGGATATCTCCAGTGGAATATCAAGAATCGCGTCAATATTTACCGTCTGTTCAGCACCCGTTTCTCCCTGATTTATATGTTCCTGTTCTGCCATCTCCAGACTCCCTTATAATACTTTGATAATCTCAGCAGCCAGCATGCCATTTTTCTGGCCGGCGTTGGCCAGATATTTACACTTGCCTGACACAAACAACTCCATCACGTCATTCTCATTCACATGCAAAGGTAAAAAGTCACCCTCCCTGATATTCAGAAAACCACTTATGGATAACTTCAGATGACCAACCTTAAGGGCTACATCTGCCTGGCAGGCTGCAAGCTGCCGATACAGCATAGCCTCCCATACAGGATCTCGCTCCGCCTCATCGGAGTCTCCCACCTGACGCAGAAGTTTAACCATCGGATCGATATAGGATTGCGGATAATGCACTTCAATAATCCCTTCCGTATCGGCCACCTTGATGTGCATAACCACACTGATGAAAACC
>JALSZZ010000382.1 GCA_027075825.1 Mariprofundaceae bacterium
ATATATCGCCGCATCGTTAAAATAGGAATACGCCAGTGAAAATGGCACAGCGCTTAATGGCATTTTGCCAAAAATGAGTTCGCTAAACCCGCAATATTTGACCAGAAAACAAAGTGTTTTCCAAAAAATCGCCGCTTTTACAGAGAAGTTCAAGGGCGTGGACGGGCAGCTTTAAGCCACTACCAGGCGTCTGTCGGACTTTGACAAATCTACTGTGAAAAACCGGATATTGGCCAGATATTCGCCCTGCTTTTGTTAAATGGCGCTGCTACTTACCGCCAACAGGTTGTCTATCTGGCTCAATCCCGCTATTTCTCGTGACGATTGCCAACGTCCGACAGACTACCAGGCGGCATAATGTTCCGCTGCGCTATCGTCACGGGGGCAGTCGGCAAATTCAGTGCAGGCGAAAAGCATCGGTGATATGTTCAATCTGCATGGCTGGCCACGGCTGCCGACGGTTGGTAACGATCATAACATCAAAGCGACAGCAGGCCGAGGCATACTCGCTGTGCTGGCGAAGCCACAGGCTGGCAGCCTGAATCAGCCGACGACGTTTATCCCGGTGTACCGCCAGCAAGGCATCGTCGCGTTTTTTGTAGTATTTAACCTCAATGAAGGCAAGCACTTCATTTTTGCTGGCGATAATATCAAGTTCGCCGCGACCAAGACGCACATTCTGCGCCAGAATATGATAGCCATGTCGTTGCAAATAACGACGTGCTGCCTGTTCACCACGCTGCCCCCGCTGCGTGCTCATGAGGCAGCGAGAATTGCATCCACCTCGCGCACCAGTGACTGTACCGATGCCAGCGAAGCTTGCAGCTTCGCCTGCTCTTCATCGCTCAGGTCAAGTTCGACAACAGCTTCCATACCGCCACCACCCAATTTACAGGGAACGCCCATAAAATAGCCTTCGATGCCATACTCCCCCTGCAGGCAGGTGGCACAGGGCATGATATGGTTCTGATCCCTGATAATGGATTCGAGCATAGCCACAATAGCGGCTGCCGGTGCATAATAGGCCGAGCCTGTTTTTAACAGACGGACAATTTCCGCGCCGCCAGCCGCTGTGCGCTGACAAATCGCCTCGATCGCTGCTTCATCCAGCATTTCGTGCAGCGGTACCCCGGCGACAGTGGCATAACGTGTTAATGGCACCATGGTATCACCATGGCCACCAAGAACAAAGGCGGAAACGTCGCGGATGGAAACATCCAGTGCCTCGGCAATAAAGCTGCGCATGCGGGCAGCATCCAGCACCCCGGCCATGCCCATGATGCGCGAACGCGGAAAGCCGGATACCTTGCTGGCCGTATAAACCATGGCATCCAGCGGATTGGTAACCACGATCAGAATACAATCCGGCGAATGCCTGACGATGTTTTCCGTCACCTCCCGGACGATGCCAACATTGCTGCGTAACAAATCATCACGACTCATGCCCGGTTTGCGCGCCAGGCCGGCGGTGATTACCACCACATCTGAAGCAGCCGTATCGGCATAGTTCTGCGTGCCTGTGATATGCACATCATAACCCTGAATTGGCGAAGCCTCATACATATCCAGTGCCTTGCCTTGTGGTACACCGTCGATGACATCCAGCAACACAACATCCGCCAGTTCTTTCTGTGCTGCCAGAAATGCTGCCGTCGCACCAACATTGCCAGAGCCGACAATGGTGACTTTTTTTCTCGGAAAATAGCGGTTATCACCGCGAACCATGCCAGACCAGCGCATACGTCTTCTCCTTGTTACTAACAGCTATGCAAATCCTGCCCCAG
>JALSZZ010000383.1 GCA_027075825.1 Mariprofundaceae bacterium
TTGATGAACGAACGCTAACCGATGTTATCCCCAAAACGTGGGGTTAATGCAATTGGCGGGTGAGGTGGATGCTTATGCCGCTTTTATCCGCCGGCAAGTTTGGGGGAGTAACCTTCTTTTGTCAGTATCTCCAGCAGGCGCTGGCGTTTGTCGCCCTGGATTTCGAGGCAGCCCTGCTTCACCGAGCCACCTGTGCCAAGTTGTGATTTCAGGCGTTTCAGCATGGCTTTAAGCTCTGCTTCCTGCAGGGGAAGGCCGACCACCAGGGTCACGCATTTGCCGCCCCGGCCTTTGCTTTCGCGATGGATACGCACGCCGCCTTTGGCCGGAGTTGGTGGATGCTGGCGTTTTGGCTGGCGGCGTTTGACTTTTTTTTCACCACGCATGGCTTTGGCCAGGCTTCCTGATTCGGTGGAATAGACGACCCGGTCTTCAGTCATGGGAAGCAGCCAGCAATTCATCAAACTCATGGTCACTACCTGATAGTTCCAGCAGTGCCTGACCGGGGTCTGACTGGCGCATCAGGGCCTCTCCGATCAGGAAACCATGCACACCGACGGCATTCATTTGTTGCACATCATCAAGCGTATGAATACCTGACTCAGTGATAATGGTTCGCTCTTCAGGGCAATGCGGCAATAGTTCTATGGTGGTTTGCAATGATGTTTCAAAGGTGTGAAGATCACGGTTGTTAATGCCGAGCAGGCCACCTGGCACATATTCCAGCGCCCGCTCCAGTTCATCGCGATTATGCACTTCCGGCAGGATATCCAGTTGCATTTCTTCAGCAGCGGCGACCAGTTCCGATAATTGATAGTTCTCCAGCATACCCAGGATCAGCAATATCGCATCTGCGCCAATGGCGGCTGCCTCAACAATCTGATAAGGGTCGAGGATAAAATCCTTGCGTAACAGCGGCAGGCTGACGCGATTCCGTATGTCGCCAAGAAAAGCATCCGCACCCTGAAAAAATTTGACATCGGTTAATACAGAAAGACAGCAGGCACCGCAGGCGGCATAACGTTCGGCAATCCAGCACGGGTCAAAATCCTCCCGAATCACGCCTCTTGATGGCGAGGCCTTCTTGATTTCCGCAATAATGGCGTTATCCCCGGCGTGCACATGAGCCTGCAAGGCAGCGGCAAAACCACGACGCTCCAGCAAAGTGGCATCGGCAAGCAGTGACGATTCGCTGCGCTTCGCCTTGCAATCCGCGACGTATTGGCGTTTATAGCAGGCAATGGTTTGCAGAATGGTGCTCATGCCTGATCTCCGTTTTGCTGTGTGATGTCAATCAGTGCCTGAAGTGTTTGCTTAACAGCACCGCTGTCAATAGCTGCCGCCGCTTGTTCCAGCCCTTGCTCAATGCCTTCTGCTTTACCGCATACCCACAGAGCCGCTGCTGCATTGAGCAATACGATATCGCGCCCTGCGCCTTGCTGGCCGGCAAAAATATGACGCAGAATGGCGGCATTTTCACGGGCATCACCACCTGCCAGGGTGGCTGTGGTGGTCAGCGGGATGCCAAAAGCCTGCGGATCAATCTCAAAGGGACGCAGTGGCTGGCCCTGTTCTACCCAGATCGCATCGGTGATCGTCGTGGTGGTAATCTCATCCAGACCATCGCGGCCATGCACCACCAGCGCCCGGCGCACGCCGAGTTGTTGCAAGGCAGCAGCGACCAGTGCAAGGCGATCCTTGGCATACACGCCCAGCACCTGGAAGACAGCTCCCGCCGGATTGGTCAATGGTCCCAGCAGATTAAACAGCGAGCGCACGCC
>JALSZZ010000384.1 GCA_027075825.1 Mariprofundaceae bacterium
CTGGCGAAGCGAAGACAGAAGCGTTATGATTTCGGGCATGGGTATTCCTCCTTTGGACGTGCTTTTTGATTTGAATAACACTAACCAAAGTTGGAATACCCTCAAGCTTTTTTGGCGAAGGTATTGGTGAAGAAAATCCCTTCATATCGGGAAAAGCCTTGCGCAAATCATGCGCCAGGCTTTCGATAACCTTCGCTCCCCAGCCCTGAGCTTCTTGCTGTGCCAGAATATCGCTACCAATCTGCCAGTAGAGCAGCACCAATTCCCGGTTGACCGCCAATGATGCACGCTGTTGGGCATGGTGAATTCTGTTTTTCAACTCCGCCAGCCACTCGCCATAGCCTTCAGGTGGCTGAGTTAATGAAACGGGTTGATCATTCATCCTGCACTTTCTTTTTTCACCTACAAATCTTCAGTTTTAAACTGGCTATAACCTTCATAAAAGTAGCTCACATCGATACCTTTCATAAATAGTCTGCGGTCATTAATCCGTGTTGTGAGCGCTTGTTTCACAGCACCTTGATTTCCGGGGTGATGATTTCATCGCTCAGCTCGGCATAGTTGATGCTGTCATCGCCGCCTTCAATATAGCTGGCAAAGTTTTCGCTGATAAAACGGTAAAACAGGGTGCCCAGCACATATTGCTTAAAATCCCAGCCATCGACTGCGCCCCGTACATCATTGGCGATTTGCCAGATCTGGTGTTGCAGGGCGGCGCGTTGTTCCGTGCTTGTCATGCTGTTAATCCCTGTTGAACATCCAGAGTCGGGTCTTGCATCGTGCATTCTTTCAGCCTTTATAGCCTCTGTTGCCAACAAACATTAGCCCTCGGAGTAATTATAACAACCCTGTCGGCGGTTTCAGGGGGCTAAACCCTCATTGCTTCTGCAGCATCGCTGTGCGCCTTCATTTGCAAGACGAAGCGCAACAGCAGGTTGATGTTTGAGGCAAGGGGGAGTTCCTGCCCTGTGTCTGCGCACTCTGGTGCAGCAATTCCCTCTTCACCTGTTGGGGATATGTGGTTTAGGGTTGCGCCATCAGCGGGATGGCCTTAGGATGCCGTCTCCAAACTCAAGAGGAGGAGATTGTATGAAGAAAGCTACAATCACAGCACTGGCTGCTTTGGCCATCACCGGTTTTGCTGCATCTGCGTCAGCCAAGCCTTTCTGCGCGACCTGCCACGCCGGTCATAAAGACAAGGTTGGCCCGGCTTTTGAAAAAGTCGTTGCTGCCTATGGCTCTGTTGATGCCGTGTTTGAGTTTCTGAACTCTGACAAGCCATTGGAGCCAAAAGTGGCTGCGTTTGCCAAGAAGAAGGGAACCATGAAGCCACAGCTGAAGAAGTACCGCAAGCTGTCTGACGAGAAGAAAGCGGAAGTTCGCGCCTGGTTCGAAGAGCAAGTCAAGTAATCCTGGCACAGGATGCTGTGATCGAAGGCGGCCCTCGGGCCGCCTTTTTTTATGGTTCGCCGGATGCTGAAACAAGATGGTTCGGGGCCAGAGACCCCTCCTGCAGGGAGCTTGCACGCACTACGGGGAAACTCCGAATGTAGGAGCGGTCTACAGACCGCGAACCGGATTCCGCATTCATCATGCAAACTGGCATGATCTGCGATGATTATTCGCCAGGAGGTAACACTGTTGGCCATCGCTGCGCAGCACACCCTTGCTTTTTTGACGCGGCTGCCAATAATGCGCCGCTGTAGCTGATACGCGGCATGTATCGGCCAGCAAACAAATTGATCAAGCACTATCCAGAGCAGTGGAGGGTTCAGGCCC
>JALSZZ010000385.1 GCA_027075825.1 Mariprofundaceae bacterium
TTTTATTAAAAATGAATCAATAATAACCTTGTATTTTGTATTATAACCGCTATCTTTACTGCCATGTATCGTCATCATCTCCATACACTGAGGCGATGGTTCTCGCAGGATACGCACAAACCACTGGTGCTGCGAGGAGCGCGTCAGGTCGGTAAAAGCACCCTGGTTCACCTGTTTGCCAAAAAGCAGGGGCTGGAGCTTGTTGAGCTGAATTTTGAGCGCAATCCGGAGCATGCCGACCTGTTTCAGGGGCATGATGTGGTGCAAAGCGTCGCCATGATACGACTTATGTTGAATAAACGTCTGGAAACGGGAAAGTCCTTGTTGTTTCTCGATGAAATTCAGGCAGTACCTGAATTACTGGCCACGCTGCACTATTTTTACGAGGATTTGCCCACCCTGCATGTGATCGCAGCTGGCTCCATGCTGGATTTTGAACTGACTGCACCCGACTTTTCCATGCCTGTGGGGCGCATCAGTTATCTGCATCTTCATCCGATGGATTTTAGCGAATTTCTGCATGCTGTGGGCGAAGCACCGCTGGCCACATTCCTGGAAGCATGGCTGCCGGAGCAACCGGTTGCGTTACCGCTTCATCAGAAACTCATGGGTCTGTTGCGCAATTATATGGCTGTCGGTGGTATGCCTGAAGCAGTCGCGGCATTTGCCCGCCACAGGGATTATCAACTGTGCGAACAAATCAAACAGGATTTGCTGGCAACATTCAGCGATGATTTCGCCAAATATGCCCGTCATCAGGATCAGCACCTGATCCGGCAGGTTTTTCGAAGCGCGCCCACATTAATCGGCAGAAAGATTAAATACAGCGAAATCAATCGGGAGATACCGGCTGCCCGCGTAGCCGATGCTCTGGAACGACTACGCATGGCACGGGTTATTCACAAAGTGATACGCAGCGCCGCCAACGGCATCCCGCTGTCTGCAGAAGAGAACCCGCGATTTTTCAAGCTGTTGTTTCTGGATACCGGACTGGTTTCGACCTTACTGCACACCAGTGCGCTGGTGCTTCAGGAGGATTTGTTACTGATCAATCAGGGCGCGCTGGCAGAGCAATGGGTGGGGCAGGCCCTGCTGGCCAGTCTGGATGGGCATATAGCGCCACATTTGCATTACTGGGCGCGGGAGGCTCGCTCCAGTTCCGCTGAGCTGGATTATGTACTGGAAGGCTGTCAGCCGATTCCGCTGGAAGTGAAAGCGGGCAAAAGCGGCACGCTGAAGTCACTGCATCAGTTTGTCCGCGAAAAACATACGCCACTGGCTATTCGCCTGAATGCTGACCAGCCAACCCTGCTACACACATCAGGCGCTGTGCCCAATGGCGAAAGAGTGTGTTTCCGGTTGCTTTCCCTGCCGCTTTATATGGCAGGACAAGTGCGAAGAATCAGCCAGATCATGCAACAGCGCGATGTTGATCCGGGCTGCGAAACTACGGGTAACGCCGACGATGCGCAGCATGTGTGAATAAGGCGGGGTAATATTTCATGATACAGGATACGCTGCTGCCATTGCTGGCGGCATGGTTGTTGCTGGCTTCGGCAGCCTACTGGGCACATCGTCAGGAACTGGGGCTTTCACAGGCCATGCTGCTGGCTTCCTTCAGGGGCCTGTTGCAATTACTGTTGCTGGCCTGGGTATTGCAATGGATATTTGCCATTGACAGCCACAGCCTGCAGGCTTTGCTGATTGTCGGCTTCTGTGTGCTGGCGGCGCATACCAGCGCTGGGCATGGTGATGGCTCAGGGCGCTTATGGCTGG
>JALSZZ010000386.1 GCA_027075825.1 Mariprofundaceae bacterium
GTGCCAACGGAAGTCCCGCTGACAGCGGTGGGGCCGGTGCGCTACCCGGTGTTGCTGAAACCCGTGCAGGAAGGCTCCAGCGTCGGTCTGCACTGGTTACATCAGGCCAGTGACTGGCAGGCACTGGCGCTGGAGTCGTCAGGGCTTGACCACTGGCTGGCTGAAATGCCGGTGCATGGCGTGGAAATTGCCGTTTCGGTGCTCAACGGTGAGGCTTTGCCGCCGGTGGAGATTGTTGCTCATTCGGGATGTTATGACTATTATGCCAAATACACGGCAGGGGCCACGGATTATTACACGCCAGCGCGATTGCCAGCCGAGACGCTGCGCTATTGCATGCAGCAGGCGGAAAAGGCCGTGCGAGCTACCGCCTGTCGCGGCGCGCCACGGGTGGACATGATTGTCAGCAGTGGCGGCGAAGCAGTGGTGCTGGAAATCAATACGCTGCCGGGGATGACGGCTACCAGTCTGCTACCCAAGGCTGCTGCCGCTGCTGGCGTGGATTTTGATACGCTTTGCCAGCAACTGCTGGACGGTGCCAGCCTGGATCATGGCATGGCTGACAGGGCAGAGGTGCGGCATGGCGCGGACTAATCGCCGCCGACTGACTGAAACCGTGATGCTGGCGCGAAAAAAGCGCCTGCAATGGGCGGGTGCATGGCTGGTATCGACGTTGTTGCTGGCACTGGTGGTGCTGGTGACAGGCTGGTCGATTGGTCAACGCTTCGAGCAGGTGCAATGGCGAGTGGAAGCGCCAGCGCTGCTAAAAAAACATATTGAAGCAAGCATGCAAAGTATGCAGGGCAAAGGTTTGTGGGGTGCGCGTCCGGCGGCTGTGCGCGATTATCTGCGGCAACAGGTGCGCGATATTGACCAGCTGGAAGTATCGCGGACATTGCCTGGTTCACTGCGCATTGTGGCTACAGCCCGGCAGTTTGCTGCTTTGTGGGAATCGCCGGAAGGCCTGGTCATGCTGGTGGATGCTGAAGGCAGACCTTTTCGTTCGCTGGAACGTGGTGAACAGGTTGATTTGCCGTTTTTGCGCGTTGATCGTGCGCATCTGAAAGCAGCCGTGGCGCTGATCAGTAGCATGCGAAAAAGGCATGCGCCCTGGCTGGCCGCATTGAGTGAGGTTTTTGCGGATCTGGATGGCTGGTGCCTGAATCTCTCTGCGGGTCAGCAGTGGCTGATACCTTTTGGTAAGGAAAGTTTGCAATATGTTAAAAATATCACTGAATTGTTGCAGCAGGAAGGCTGGAATCGTGGCATTTGGCGTATTGATGCGCGGCAGGCCAGGCGCTGGTTTATTCGTCCCGCAGCATCTCAGGGGGTTACCTGATGGCAAAGCATGATGTAATGGTCGGTGTTGATATTGGTACCAGCAAGATTGCCTGCGTGGTTGCTGAGGTCGGGACAGATGGCAAGCTGGATGTGATTGGCATTGGCAAACATCCCTCCAAAGGCTTGCGCAAGGGCGTGGTCGTCAATATCGAAAGCACGGTCGAATCCATTCGTCTGGCGGTAGAAGAAGCGGAACTGATGGCCGGTGTGGATATTCGTTCGGTCTTTGTCGGTATCGCTGGCAGCCATATTCGTGGCTATAACTCTACCGGTGTGGTGGCCACCAAAAATGGCGAAGTGACACTGGATGATGTGACGCGGGCCATTGATGCAGCCAGCGCCATGGCCATTCCTGCTGATCAGAAGATTTTGCACATCCTGCCGCAGGAGTACATTATCGACGATCAGGATGGTATTCGCGAGCCGGTGG
>JALSZZ010000387.1 GCA_027075825.1 Mariprofundaceae bacterium
ATTGATCAAAGTCCGACAGGCTCCTAGGGGAAGCAAAAACAAGAACCGCCGGGATGTGGAATTATCGCCGTATTTACAGTTTGTTAAAGGAGTTTTATCCAGGGTCTTACATACGGTAAAAGCAACATGCCAGCCGCGTTATCTCGTCTTTGACGGCGCGTTAGGCAACAACTTTGGTGTTCGGATGGCTGCTGATATTGGGTTGCATCTCATTTCCAAATTGCGCCGTGACGCGGAGTTATATTTTCCATGGGAAGGGGCGTATTGTGGACGTGGTCGCCGTCGTTTGTACGGCGAACGTTTGCGACCGGAAAACATTCCCGGGCGCTACCTTGTTGATTGCCAGGAAGAAGACGGTATCCGTACTGAGTACTTTCAGATTCTGCAGGTGCGCCACAAAAGATTCGCTGACCCGCTCAACGTGGTGATAATTCGCAAAACGATGCTGGACAGTGGCAGGGTCGGGCATGTCATTTTGTTTTCATCAGATCAGGAACTGGCATGGGACAAGCTGGTGGACTACTACAGCCTGCGCTTTCAGATCGAGTTTGATTTTCGCGATGGCAAGCAGTATTGGGGACTGGAAGACTTTATGGTAATTCGTGAGCAACGGGTTCGCAACAGCGCCAGTTTTGCCTTTTTTATGGTGAATGTCAGTCGTACTCTGATTGCGAAAAATGCTGGCGCGACCGGCCAGAGCGTGCACGATCTTAAAGTCTGGTTTTTGGCGCGGAAACAGGTGATCCAGGTGATTGAGGCTTTAAAATTATGTGAGCGAAACCCCAAAGATATTTTTATTCAGCAGATTATCGACAAAATATCGGCAAAAATTAGCATCAACAGCGCCTGAAAGAGGGGATTTTGGCGAAGGTATTGGTCGTTACCAGCAAATACCTTGGTAATTATCAGGAAAATCATCAACAATACGTACAAGGTCAAGCACTTCAGTATCAGGATGTGCAGCAATAATCCGAATAAATTCTTCTGAACGATTACCCACGACTAACAAGTCTGAAACGCTTGCAAGCATCTCGGCATCGTTTGTCAATAAAGCATGAATGTGTGGAATATGGTGGTGAATATAATCCTTGTTGGCACCAGTCAAGGATGCCAGATGAACATTTTTATCATAAATTTTTACCTGATAGCCCTTGCCGATCAAAGCCTCCACAAGCGTAACCAAAGGACTTTCCCGAAGGTCATCCGTACCCGCTTTGAAGCTGAGTCCAAGCAGACCAATGGAACGTTTGCCACTTTGTTCTATCATGGCGACAGCTCGCTCAACCTGAATTTTATTGCTTGGCATCAGCGCATTGAGAATAGGCAGTTCCAAATCCAGCTCACGCCCCTTATAGGTAAGTGCTCTTACATCCTTGGGCAGGCAGGAACCACCAAAAGCAAACCCTGGTTTCATATAATAGGGAGAGAGGTTCAGCTTGGTGTCCTGGCAGAAAATATCCATAACTTTATGACTGTCGATATTCAGACTTTTACAAATATTGCCAATTTCGTTGGCAAAACCAACTTTTACAGCATGCCAGACATTATCTGTGTATTTCACCATTTCTGCCGTTGCAATATCAACCCGCAACAACGGTGCATCCAGCTTATCATACAGACTAGCCAACAAATCGCCGCTTTTGGCATCCGTTTCACCGATAACCGTTTTAGGTGGGTTATAAAAATCATCAACGGCCGTTCCCTCACGAAGAAACTCAGGGTTATTGCAAACGCCAAAATCAATACCTGGTTTTTTCCCCGAATATTGACGCAATACAGGAATCACCAGGTCACGCATCGTACCAGGTAACATTGTACTGCGAATAACAACAGTATGGAACTGTGATATATTGGCCAGTTGCTCGCCGATCTGTTCGCAAACCCGCTGCACATAACCAAGGTCAAGGCTGCCATTCTTTTTACTTGGTGTGCCGACACAAACCAAAGAGAGATCACTTTCAGCAATAGCCTGAGCAATATCAAGCGTCGCGGAAAGTTTTCCATCCGCCACCTGAGCTGAAATCATTTCGCCTATTTTTTCTTCAATAATAGGCGAGGAACCAGCATTAACAAGGTCAACCTTTGTTTTGCAAACATCAACACCAATGACCTGGTGTCCTTCTTCTGCCAGACATGCGGCAGAAACCACACCAACATAACCCAGCCCTATCACAGAAACTCTTGCCATTTATTCCGTTACCTCTTCACTATACGTAAAAATAAAGCTTGTTCGCACAGGGCTTTGCCCTCGATCGACACTGATGACAAACGTATTTGTCGGTTCTTTTTTTCCAAGTGAGGAGGAATACCAACCGGCCAGTGGTTCGAGATTACCTCGATAAAGCTTTTGCCGAAAGCAACCATTATTTACTTGAAAACGCAAGATAACGGCACCAGAGGTATTCTGTCTACGGAGAAGCCAGCTATTATCATCATCAGCCACCATTGTCACCTCAGGGTGTAAGTGGAAACAAAATTGTACAAGTTGCTCTTCTGCACCTGTGACTTCATCCTCAATATGTAATGCCATTGCCTGTTGATCGATATAGACCTGGCGTTGATGACTGATGCCCAGATGATGATAACCATCATGTTGACCGTTTGCTTTGCCATGCGCATAATCAAGCGTTGCATGGGCATGCCGCAACCAGAGAAACGGACCACCGATGTCCGATTGATTTTTCCCCGCCAGCGTCATGGTATTATGCGCCAGCGTGCTGCGAAAATAATCGCGCCACTGCCGCTTGCTATGATAGGCATATGTGCCAGGGTCAACCAGCCACCATTGCCCATCTATTGCCATGGTTACACTTAATGCATCTGCATGTCCGTGTGCGGCAATGGCGGGATAACCCAGCGATCCGGCATCAAACAGCACATGCATACGCTCATGACCGAGTACAGCATAGCCTCCTTGCTGATAAATACGGGGGTATTGCTTTCGCCGTTGCATTGAAACTGGCAATGGCGTATGCCGGATCATGGCTGCATACCACATCGCCTTGCTGCCATAGCCTGATATAATCAGCGATGGATCATGCAGAATATTTCCTGCCGCTACCAATACATCATGATACGGTTTCTGCGGCCACTTAGCCTCAAAACGAAGTACAAAACCATCATCAGAATCCCCTATCTGCGGCGGTTCACCATGTTCTGGCATGACATCGCGCAAAAAACCAGCCATGGCGGCAATGCGTTGAACAAAGCTTGTGCTAAAAGCATCAGCCATGCGTAGTCCTGTCACATGCAGCAACAAAAAGTATTCCAGCACCCACAAATGGTAATACATGGCCTGCTCTTTATTCACACCATCAGAAAAAACCTGTTGCATAGCCTGCACTTCCAGTTGCTGTTTGCTCCATCGCCGCCAACGTTGGCAACGAACATCGGATGAAGGCAATAGCACACAGGAAAGCCACAAGCCGCTTAGCTCGCCAATATAATGATTATTTGCGGACGAATGCAGTGATAAATGTTGCCGAATAAACCATTGATGCTGGAAAACAGCTCTCTCAAATGCAGGGCGGTCTGGCATCATGCCGGGTAAACCGTCGCCACCATCCCTGAGTAGCAACAGGTGCTGAATGACAGACCAGCTAATCAGGCGAAGGGAGACTTCCAGGGTACTGCACCAGTGAACCCCTGAAGCAAAAGGGTTCGCCTGAACCCATTCTGCAATCTCGTTAATAATATGCTCCCTGATGAGTTCATCGCCATGCAATGCATATGCTGCTGCCAGAGGCAATAAATGCTGCTCTCGCCCCATCTCCCAAAGTATTTTAACATCCCCCACCAACTGATCATCACGGTAGTTAATGTGAGGACCAAAGCTTTGCGGCACTGTTGTCTGATCCAGTGGGTTTTGATGCCAGTTTACTGGTTGCCCAATCTCGATAGGGGATTGGGAGAAAAAGTCCACCCGACCACTTAGCAACATATGAATGCCATCAACATCCATAGTCACATCCGGACAACAACGAAACAGTGAATGGCTGCATGGCTCTAAAGATGCTGAGGAAGAAGGCTGCCAGCCAATAGCTACCACGAAACGTTCTGCATAAAGCCAGATGAACTGGCGTATTCGCCAGCATAATTCTGCCATTGTCATGACGCTTAAGCGCTGCATTTTCCACTTTAGCCCGCCGGCATGGGAACTCATTGTCCGGTCTCGCCTGCGTAATGCCGATGCCATAACTCAAGATTGAGTAATGCCCAAAGTAATTTTTCGTGATTCTGCTTACCTTGTGTATGCTCATCAAGATAGCGTTGCAATACCTCTGGGCGATAATAATGCTTTGCTTGCGCATGACTTCCTGTTAAGGTTTCATACAAATAATCTTTCATTCCATAGCGAAACCAAAGATTGACAGGTACTCGAAAACCGACTTTGGGGCGTTGTAAAATTTCTTTTGGAATCAGGCCAGTGGCAGCCTTTCGCAACAACCATTTGGTTTGCATCTGGCGCACCCGATAATGATCGGGCAGTGAAGAAGCAAACGCCGCCAGTTGATGATCCATAAATGGCATGCGGGCTTCCAGGCTGGCAGCCATCGTCATTCTGTCGCCTCGCTCCAGAAGATTATCAGGCAACCAGCTGCATTGGTCAAAATAAAGAATATTGCGTAAACCACTGTTTTCTGTGTTTTCAGAGCAGCGGGTCACTGTTGTTGCTGCGAAACCTGCTGAATCCAGGATTTCAGGAGTCAGTAATTCAGCACACTGCTGACGATTCAGCGCGCCAAACCAGCGAGGCATGCGTTCCTGCCAGTCTGTCAGCTCAAAATTTTCAAATGCCGTTTTGACGCGACGAAAACGGTAGGGCAGGGCGGCAATCGAAGCAGTCAACACATATTGACGAAACCAGCCAGGGATTTTTTGATACATGGGTACCATGCGTTCATACACATGCTTTGGATAGCCACCGAGAATTTCATCACTACCCTCACCAGTCAGCACCATTTTTACCGTTTTTCTTGCTTCTTTAGCAAGCAAATAGATAGGAATATCCGATGGTTCGGCAACGGGTGCGTCACGAAAAGCAATCAATTCAGGCAAGTGTTTGATAAGCTCATCTGCTGACACCTGAAGTTCATGGTGTTGACAAGAAAACTGGCGGGCAATGGTTTTTGCATAACGCAACTCGGAATATTCACTTTCCGCAAAGCCAACAGAAAAAGTTTTAACAGGCTGCTGGCTATAGCGACTCATCAGAGCAACCACAACGGAAGAATCAATCCCGCCAGAGAGAAACGCACCAAAAGGAACATCACTGACCATGCGAACACGAACTGCTTCCTCAAGTTTTTCGGAAAATTCCCCAATGACATTCGCTTCAGAGCCGGCGTTTCGAGCTTGTGCATCGGGAGGTGTGTAGTATGTTGATACATGAAGTTGTTGATCTTGCCATAGCGCATAACTTCCTGAGGGAAGTTTCTGCACGCCCTGAAACAAGGTAGAGGGCTGTGGTACATAACGATACAACAAATAATCAGGGATAGCCTGAAGGTTTACAGCAGGAATCGTACCTGTTGCCGCTACAATCGCCTTGGCTTCTGAGGCGAACAATAATACATCTTGCTGAATAGAATAATACAAAGGCTTTTTTCCGAAACGATCACGAGCCAAAAAAAGTTGCTGCCGATCTTCATCCCAGATTGCAAAGGCAAACATGCCTCGCAAAACCTGTACACAATCAACGCCGTATTCTTCATAGGCATGCAAAATGGTCTCAGTATCAGAGCCTGAGGCAAAGATGTGCCCACAGTCTTCTAATGTGTTTCGTAACGTTTGATAATTATAAATTTCGCCGTTGAATACAATATGGATACGCCCCGTCTCGTTACTGATTGGCTGATGCCCACCAGTAAGGTCAATAATGGAAAGACGACGGTGTGCCAATGCAAACTGCTGTTGCTGACCATTTGTGGTGAAATCAAGCTGCACAAAACCTGAGTCATCCGGTCCTCTGTGTTTGATCGTGTCGGCCATGGCCTGCAATCGATTGTTTCTGATAATGGTGCTGTCACTTCTTCCGACATAGCCGCAAATTCCACACATCAGCAATTAATCATGCTTACTGATGACCGTAAGTGCAGAGCCAGCGCAACGCAGGGCAAGACGTGAATGTTCAGGGATGATTCTGTCAACAGCAAAATAAAACCGGGACATCTTGCGTAACCAGTCAGTCATGGAGGAAGGAAGCAGTTTGAGCCATAATTTATCCAGCATAACGAACCAGTCCGTACCGTACATAGTCGCAGAAAACTGAGGCTCGAAATAATCCTTCACCATTGGCAACGTCAGGGAGACATCGCCAAGGCGTTCCATTTGCTCTTTATTATGGAATAGATGATAAATGCGATTCTCACCATAGGCATCAGCGAAAAAACCTTTGGATTTTTCGCGGCATACGCGTGCAAACTCGGGGACAATTCCGTCATATTTGATAAAATGATGAAGGGATGCATGACCAATAATAAAATCAATACTTTGATCAGGCAGGGGAAGTTCAGCCAGGCTGCTATCAATAAAACGACAGCGATTTTCGACACCTGTCTGAGCGGCGAGCTGGCGAGCATCCTCACAAGCAACAGAAGATAAATCCACGCCAATAACCTGAAAACCAAGTGCGGCAAGATAAACACTTAGTCCACCCTGACCACAGCCTGCATCAAGCACCGTGACATCATGTTTTGCAAGACCTCGTTCGTTTACCGCTTCAAGAAGTTTGTTAACAGCCAAGCATCGTACATAACCTTTGGTAATACCACCAAGAAAAAAAGGCTGAAGATAACGCGTATGATACCACTTGATATAGGTAGTTGCATCGCGAATTTCTTGTTTTAAATCATTTGCCTTACTGTAAAATACATCATGTGCATTTTTTTCACTCTGCCCCATCAACCACCCTTTACCTTGATTAGTATGAATGTTCACCCCAATTAATTAAATTGTTAGCCAGAATCAATACCTTCGCCAACTTTAGGCGATATGTAAGCTGAAAAAGCTAGTGTTTGTAACAACTTGATTTAGAAAGCTTATATTAAAAATAGCATCGGGAG
>JALSZZ010000388.1:0-5720 GCA_027075825.1 Mariprofundaceae bacterium
GATAACGTCAACCCGAATCCGGCAGTTACTACCAACGCGCCAGCGCAACTACCGCTTGGCACAACCACAGTCGTATTCTCTTCCAATGATGGTTACGGCAATGTTGGCACGGCATCGTCCAGTATCACAATCAACGATTTGACTGCACCAATTGTCACCGCGCCGGTTGATGTTTATCAGGAAGCCACGGCAATACAGACACCCGTCACCCTGGGTGCTGCCATTGTCACGGATAATGTGGATACAGGCCTTGTTGCTACTGCCAGCAACACCGGCCCGTTCCCGGTTGGCATCACGCAAGTCATGTGGAGCGCCACCGATGCCTATGGCAATGTTGGCACGGCGATTCAGCGCGTGGTTGTCACCGATACTACTGCGCCTGCGATTGTGGCACCCACACCACTCAGTCTGACGACTGTTGATCCTTACGGCTTGCCTGCTTCTGACCCTTATATCCAGGCGTTTTTGCAGGGGGCAACGGCGACGGATCTGGTTGATGCCACGCCGCTTATCCAGAACAATGCACCGGCGCAGTTCCCTGTAGGCATGACCACGGTGGTGTTTACAGCCATTGATGTTTACGGCAATAGCAACAGCGCGACATCAACCGTAACCATCACGCAAACGGCGGCTGCGCCTTTGGCATTAGGGGGTATCGCTGCTGCTGGTCGCCCCGTTGTTGCCGCTACAGTAAAAGTGACGGATGTGTACGGTGCTACAGCCAACGCGACAACAGATATCTATGGTCAGTTCCATCTGAATGCCGCATTGTCGCCGCCGCTGCTGTTGCAGGTCGATCGCTACGGGCAAACACCGTTGTTTGCGATTGCTGCGAATGGCGCAGGGCTGGCTCATATCACGCCGTTTAGCACATTGGCGGTGGCACAGGTGCTTGGTGTGAGTCATACAGCCAGCTTGTCGGGTACGTTTGCGCGCAACGGGTCGGCTGTGTTGTATAGCGACCTCTATGCGGCTGTCCGTAATGTAACCAACACCCTGAATCTGAATGCGTTTAGCCTGCTGGGGCAACGCAACCCGCTGGATGATGCCGCCTTCACAGCGGATGGCAGCGGCATGGATGCGCTGTTTGATGCCACGCAGTTGCTGGAGCGCGATGAGGATGGCGACGGCATTGCTGATTTGTTGCTGGTCAACCGCAGTCAGCAAGGGAAGGTATTGTTCGCCATTCTTTCCGGCGGCGGCACGCTTCCGGCGGCGAATACAGGGTCAGTTGTGCTGCCTGGCGCAGCCTTGCCCGGTGATAGTTACGCTGGTCTGACCGTGACGGAAACAGATGCCTTCGTACTGACACCGCATCGCAGCGTGGAGCGCATAACGCTGAATAACGGGCCGCAAGGCGTATATCGTTATAGCCGCAGCAGCATCAACCGCATGATTCCGGTGCTGTTTGCCGGTGCCGAGGTGGCGGGTGTTGATGTCCATTCGCCGTATAATCAGCCACTGCTCGCAGCCTTTGTTGATCGCGTGCTGACAGATGTGCAACCAGCTTTGCAACCGGGGTTGCTGTATGACGATGTATTTGAGCAGAACGAACAGCGTAATATTGTCGGCGTGTTTGCAGGCATGGTTGATGCCTACGGACAGTTGCAGCCACCGTTTGATGCGGTAACGGTGGCTGATCGTTTTGTTGCCGCCATGAATTTGCTCAATCTGGCCAGACCTGATCTGCAAATCCTGAAGCTGGACAGCAGCTCGGTATTGCCGGTAGATGGTGAGCAACTTTATATCACCATGAGGATATTCAACCGTGGTGCCACCACCACTGCACCATTTACCGTCACTCTGGATGTCGATGGTTCTCGTATTGGTACGGCGACTGTCGCCGCAGGTATGGTCGCTGAAACGGTGACGGATCTTTCTTTTGTCTGGCAGGCAACGCCAGGGGTTCACAGCTTGCAGGGTGTGGTCGATGTGTATGCCGCTATTCAGGAAACCGATGAGACCAATAACACACTGAATACGGTGTTACCTGCCATCAGCGCGCCTGATTTGTGGGCGCAGAGTGTTGTCAGTGTACCGGCTTCACCATCGCCGGGGGCGCAGGCCAGCCTGCTGGCGACAATCGCCAACTTGGGGGCAACAACGCAGCGCAATATTGCGGTGGATTTTTATGCCGATGCTGTGTGGCTGGGTAGGCGAACACTGAGCGCAGGGCTGGCGGCAGGCGCAACGGCACAACTTTCCCGGCCCTGGCAGGCTGGTGGTATTGGCAACCACAATCTGCAAATCGTTGTCAATGCCGATGCCTCGATTACTGAAAGCAGCTATGCCAATAACAACAACAGCCATATACTCACCGTCGCGCAAGGTGACCTGCTGGCGGCTCGTTTGCAATTCGTGCCCACCAATCCGATGGATGGCGGCACAGTCACCCTGTTCGCCAATATTGATAATATCGGTACGGGTGATATTGCCAGTATTTTCGATGTCAGCTTTTATGTCGATGGCGCATTGCTGGGTAGTACGCGGGTGAAGCGCATGCTGATCGCCGGTGGCACAGAACAGGTTTCCCTGCCCGTGCAGCTTCAACCGGGAATGCATCAGGTGGATGTTTATGCGGATAGTGGCGCGGTGGTAATTGAAGGCAGCGAGACCAATAATCACATTGCAGGCAGCATCACGGTACAACCGGCTGATCTGACACTGGCCGGACTGAGCTGGACACCAACGGCGCCAGTAGCTGGCAGAACGCTGAATGTGCAGGCAACGCTGAAGAATCAGGGCAATGGCGTGCGGCGTGGCTTTACGGTGGATCTGCTGGTAGATGGCTACAGTGTGGCGCAACAGCAGATCGGGGAACTGGCCGGAGGCGCATCGCTGCCCGTCTCCTTGCTGTGGGGTTCGACGGCAGGTGTGCATACTGTTCAGTTGCTCGCCGATGCTGGTGGCACCGTGGCTGAAAGCAATGAAACCAATAACACGCTGACAGCAACACTGCCTGCGATTCTCAAAGCACCCGTCATCAGTCTGAATATTCCTGCAGTCAGCCTGCCCTGGACGGGCACGCGAACACTAAGCTGGACAGCCAGCAGTCCCAATACGCCGCCAACGCTGCCGCTGAGCGTGAAACTTTTGCTGGTACCTCAGGGCAGCACGACGGGATCAGTGATTGCCGAATTCCTGCCCGCTTCCGGCAGTTACCAGTGGAATACCCTGCGCCTTGGCAATGGCGCGCTGGTACAGGATGGTCATTACCTGATCCGTGCGACAGTACTGGATGGCAATGGCGCTGAGAGCATTGCCGATTCCGCGCCATTAACGATTGCCAACACGGCGCAAGTGCGTCTTGCCGCGCAGCCATCCTCTGTCGGCGTGATCGAAAATACGCCAGCAAACTTCACCTTCACCATTGAAAACCGGCAGGCTGTGACGGACACCTTTAATCTGTCACTCATCAACTCCCAGGCGATCAGCACGGCAACGCTTTCCCAACCCCTGATCACCCTTGCACCGTGGGCAACGGGCACGGTGAGCGTACAGGCAGCGCATGGCGTGGCCGGGACGTATCCGCTGACCTTTTCCGTGGTATCGCAGACTGATGCTACGCTAAACGGGCAGAGCAGCGTCTATTTGCAGGTCAGGCCAGCCTGGACCTTATCGCTAAAGGCCAATACCAGTACCACCAACAGCGTTGGCGGCAGCATTGCCTATACGCTGAGTCTGCGCAATAATCAAAGCGTCGCCGATCATTTCACCCTGGCTTTCAGTGGCATCCCGCCGACCTGGGTGCAGGCTCCTGCAACGGTTTCACTGCTTGCTGGCGAGGCACGGAACATTCCGGTGCAACTGCTGAATCTGGATCAGTACGGCAGTTTCACTATGACGGCAACCGCCAGCTCCGCTAACCTGGGTACCAGCGCGCAAGCTGTGTCTGCGCTCACGGTGGATGCAGCGCCGATTATCAGCAATGTTTCACCGACCAATGGCATGCATACCGGCAGCCGTAATGTGCTATTCAGCTGGGATACCTCTGTTTCATCTTCTTCCGTCGTCTGGTTGCGGCAGGCAGGTGCCACGACGTTTGATGTCTACAGTGGTCTGCTGGCAAGCCATCACCGCGTGGAAGTCACAGGGCTATCGCGCAATACTGCCTACGAGTTTTATGTAGAGAGCAGTATTGCCAGCGGTACATCGCAAAGCGCGGTGCGTACCTTTACTGTCGATAACGGTGTTGTCTTCAGCCAGCATGCCTACGACGTAACAGTGGCCAAAGACTATAATCAGCGCACCACCCTGATGATTACCAACACCGACGCTGTACCCCATGAAGTGGCATTGTCGGTTGTTCAGCCGCCTGCTGACCTGGCACTGGGCTTTGTGGGCGCTGGCCGGGATACCCGCTTGTTGCTGCCTGCCGGTGGTCAGCAAACGGTAGATCTGTTCATCCATACCCAGGATGCCTATGCCAATTTGTACTCCTTCATTGTGGATATGTATGCCACAGATACGCAGCCAATCATTCGCGATCAGGCTGAGGTAACGCTGCATGTGCGTGCGCCAGTTGTGAGCCTTGCCATGCAGGAAATTGCCACCGATCGTTACACGCTGGCGAAGACGGTTCGCATTACCAACAACGGCGATGCAATCACCGATCTGGCATTGAACATGGATGCCGCGCTGCAAGCGGGCGCAAGCATGGTACCGGCTATGCGCCACGGCTATTTGCAGCCAGGCCAATCAACAGATGTGGTCGTGACGCCTCAGTTGCAAACAGGGTTCACCGGCCTGACGGGCACGCTGTCTGCGCTGGTGGCTGGCCAGGCAGTGCAATCCCTGCCGCTGAACTTTGTGCCGGTGGCCGGGCAGGATATGTATTCAGCTACGCTGGACAGTCTGATGCAGACGCTGATGCCACCGGTCACTGATTATTATGCTGTGGTGCGCGATGTTATTGATACTTATGCGCATGCATACGCCAGTGTGGATCTTTATCCGCCACAAAGTCCTGATCCCATCAATGTGCAATACAGTCGTCAGGCCGTGAATTATACGCCGACACAGGCTGAACTGGATAGTGGCGAGTCCATGCTTGCCATTGATTACTATGCCACCATGGATCAGGGCATACTGACGCTGCATTTCAGTGCCATCAGTTTTGTCGGTGGTTATGAGCGGGTTTATGGTGTCGTCAAGGGAGTTAAAACAGCCTACGACTACGCCCAAAAAGCGAAAGCGGGCTACGATATGTACCGCAAACATCAGCAAAACGCTGACCGGGCGCAGGCTTCAGGTGATCCGGGTCTGCAAACAGCAGCCGAAGCGCAGACCTTCTTTGATGTGGCATCGTATGCCACCAGTTTTATTCCCGGGCCTCTGGGTTCATACGTCAGCGGCCTGTTCGGCGCTGGCAGCAACGCCATCGGCACCGTTGCCGATATTGTAGCCAGGCGCAATGCACAGTTGTGCGCTATCAATCCGTCATTTTGCCATGGCACGCCTTATGGCCGTCGCAACCATGGACGCGACTGGTATTGCACCAACAGACCAAATGTATCGTCCAGTGTAGGTTCACCGCCGGGTATTCCGGGTTCGGGTGATGTGCCTTCTTTTGGATCCGGTACAGGCGGTACAGGTGGTACAGGTGGTACAGGTGGTACAGGTGGTACAGGTGGTACAGGTGGTACAGGTGGTACAGGTGGTACAGGTGGTACAGGTGGTACAGGTGGTACAGGTGGTACAGGTGGTACAGGTGGTACAGG
>JALSZZ010000388.1:5820-7061 GCA_027075825.1 Mariprofundaceae bacterium
GTGGTACAGGTGGTACAGGTGGTACAGGTGGTACAGGTGGTACAGGTGGTACAGGTGGTACAGGTGGTACAGGTGGTACAGGTGGTACAGGTGGTACAGGTGGTACAGGTGGTACAGGTGGTACAGGTGGTACAGGCGGTACAGGCGGTACAGGCGGTACAGGCGGTGCAGGCGGTGCAGGCGGTGCAGGCGGTGCAGGCGGTGCAGGCGGTGCAGGCGGTGCAGGCGGTGCAGGCGGTGCAGGTGGCACCGCGCCTGGCAGTGACCCCGATCCTGTCATTTGGGGGCCAGGTGTCAGCACTGGTGCAGCTTGCTGGGTGTCTTTCAAGGTTTCCCCGCAAGGGCTGGGTACGAGTTTTCCGCTGAAACCCCACAGCCTGTTTGTTTCAGTGAACGGCAATCAGGTTGGCAGCTTTAATAACACCATTCCACTGGGCTATTTTGCCTTCCCCGTGGCACCATCACTGGTGAATTTTGGCCCGGGTGCCACGAATGACATCAATATCAATATGTTTGAGATGAATCCGGGGCATTATGCTACCAGTTTCGACTATGTGTTGAACTGCCTGAGCAATGGTGGTCAGGCGCAGTGGAGCGGCACAGCGGGTTCGACACCTTCGCCAGCACTGGTGGACGAAGTCATCCGCCGTCCGGATTTATCGGTGTATGATTACACCATTCTGCCCTCGCCTGCATCGCCGGTAACGGGAAGCCGTGTGATGCTGAGCGTGATACTGGCTAATGAAGGCATGCTGGCCGGTTCGGGCATTGTGGAAGTTTATGACGGCAATCAGTTGCTGGCTGAACGCTTTGTCAGCATTGGTTACGGACAGCGCTACGTCTATACCTTACCGTGGTCGCCAGTCACTGCCGGCGCGCATCAGCTTCGGACGGTGATTACGCCCTTGTTCATGGATGGCAATACGAGCAATAACAGCGCCACCAGAACGATTAAGGTGAACGATACAGTCGTGCTGCCCCCTGTGCTTGCCAGTGCTCAGCCAGTCAACGCCAGCACCCGGAGCAGCGCTACGCCAACCATTGGCGTGTCTTACAGCAATGCTGACAGTACCACTTTGCAGTTGTTGCTGGATGGTACGGATGTAACGGCGCAAAGCGTGGTGACGGCTACGCAGGCATGGTATGTTCCTGCTGTGCCGCTTGCCGAGGGCGTGCATCAGGTCAGCGCCAGTATTTCCGGCAGCAGCGGGCTTGTCAGCAATCTGGCATGGAGCTTCACG
>JALSZZ010000389.1 GCA_027075825.1 Mariprofundaceae bacterium
AGGCGGACTCACTGCGCGGACTACCCAAAGCCACCAGCCAGGCGCTGGCGATGCTGGCAGCCAGATGCAGCACGGCGCTGACGCCATGCCAGGCGGCAAAGCTGGCACGCTGTGGATCATCCGGCGCTAACGCATCAATGGCACCGGCAGCCTGTTTGATATGTTCAATCATGGGGGCCACATACAACAGATTAACCGCCACCAGCGCAGCCAGCAACAGCAGCGGTAGCCAGCAACGCTTGCGCCGCTCCCCCAACTTCCGGTAAAAGGCCGCCACCGCCAGCGATAATACCAGCACGCCCTGATTGCACTGATGAAAAATGACACCGGCAAGCATGCCTGCCTGATGAGAATCCGCATGGGCAAACAACAGCGGTGCCACCACATAGCCGGAAACGAGCAAGGCCCCCAGCATCAGCGCCAGCGACAGGCGCAAAGCGCCATGCTGCACACAATGCATGCTCATCCGATCAGCCGTAGCTGACTTCAGTAATTTCGTATTCGCGTTCGCCACCAGGCGCACGCACCACAGTGACATCGCCTTCTTCCCTGCCAATCAGGGCGCGGGCAATCGGCGAAGTGACGGAAATTTTCTGTTGCCCGATGTCGGCCTCATCTTCACCCACAATGTGGTAGATGACCTCTTCATCCTTATCCAGGTCGAGCAGCCTGACGGTAGCGCCAAAGACAATTTTGTCCGACTGTATCTCCGCCGGATCAATCACCTGAGCGCGGGCCAGGCGATCTTCCAGCATCGCAATACGGCTTTCGTTCAGGCTCTGGTCTTCCTTGGCTGCATGGTATTCAGCATTTTCAGAAAGATCGCCATGCGCCCGCGCCTCTTCAATGGCATGAATAATCTGGTGGCGTTTTTCTGTTTTCAGCCACGCCAGTTCCTTGCGCAGTGCCTCAGCACCCGCCTTCGTCATGGGTACGCGTTGCATATTATCCCCTGTGATAGTGTTGAATGCTCAAAGCGCTGGTGACATCAGACTGACTGGCAATCGCCCGTGCAGCCGCCAGGCCGCCAGCCATAGTGGTGAAGTAAGCCACGCCGCCGCTCAGCGTTGCCTGGCGAATCGCACGGGAGTCTGCCACGGCACGCTGGCTGGCTGTGGTGTTGATCACCAGGTCAACGTCGCCATTGAGCAAGCGGTCAACAATATGGGGGCGAACGCCGGATGTCACCTTTTCTGCCTTTTCACAGCGCATGCCAGCATCCATAATGGCCTGACGGGTGCCGCTGGTCGCCAGCAGGGAAAAGCCTGCTTCGCTTAGCAAACGGGCAGCCTGCACAGCATCAGCCTTATCCTCATCGCGCACGGAAACAAAGGCGCAGCCTTTTGCTGGCAGGCGCATGCCAGCGCCCCATTGCGCCCTGGCAAAGGCCGCTGCAAAATCGCGAGCCAGGCCCATCACCTCGCCGGTTGATTTCATTTCCGGCGACAACAAGGTATCGGAACCCTGAAACTTCACAAAAGGAAAAACGGCTTCCTTGACGGCATGAAAAGCCGATGGCGGCGCAATATCGTCATACAGGCCAAGATCGTCCAGCGAGGCGCCAGCCATGATGCGCGCTGCATGCTTGGCCAGCGGCTGGCCGACAGCCTTGGAAACAAACGGCACGGTACGCGAAGCGCGCGGATTGACTTCCAGCACATACAGCGTCTCGCCCTGTAGCGCAAACTGGATATTGAGCAGGCCACGAACCTGCAAGGCCAGGCCCAGTGCCCGCGTCTGACGTTTGATTTCTTCTACCACAT
>JALSZZ010000390.1 GCA_027075825.1 Mariprofundaceae bacterium
TCCTGGCCAGCATGATTGCCCGTGCCGTGGCGACTGTTGCCCCGGGCGATGATGAAGAGGGTGGCATGAACTTCATGATTTATTTCGTGGTGGACATGGTATTGCAAATCCTGTTTTCCATCCTCGCCTCCATTGTTGTCTGCTGGTTTTCGCGTCAACGCGAGTTCCGTGCTGATGCCTATGCCGCCGATGCGCTGGGAGCTGATGGTATGATCCGCGCTTTGCGCAAAATCGAATATCTGTCGCAGCAAACAGCCCCTGTGGAAGAAGGTCAGCAAGATGCGCTGGCGACGCTGAAAATTTATGGCGCGAACGGCGGCTTCGTCGGTTTGTTTGCAACCCACCCATCCATTGACGACCGTGTGGCTGCCCTGCAACAGCGCAACCACCGCTAACACCAGGTAAGGAGAATCATTCACCCATGAGTGAAAACCACCACAAAGAAACCCATCGTTTTGAAACCGAGGTCACGCAGTTACTGGATCTGATGATCCATTCCCTGTATTCCAATAAGGAAATCTTCCTGCGTGAACTGATTTCCAATGCTTCGGATGCTGCCGACAAGCTGCGCTTTGAGGCCAGTACCGACGACAGCCTTTACGAAGGTGATTCTGACTTGCATGTGTACATCGAAGTCAATAAAGAGGCACGCACCATCACCATTCGTGATAACGGCATTGGCATGAACCGCGATGAAGTGATCAACAATATCGGCACTATTGCCCGTTCCGGCACGCGCCAGTTTTTTGAGCAACTGACCGGTGACAGCAAGGATGATGCACATCTGATCGGTCAGTTTGGCGTGGGCTTTTACTCGGCCTTTCTGGTTGCCGACAAGGTAACGCTGGAAACCCGTCGAGGCGGACTGACGGCTGAACATGGTGTACGCTGGGAATCTGCCGGTGATGGCAATTATTCGCTGGAAACCATTGAACGACCAGCGCGGGGCACAGAGATTATCCTGCATCTACGTGAAGATGCCGAAGAGTTTCTGGAGGCCTATCGCCTGCGCAACATTATTCACAAATATGCCGATCATATCCCCTTCCCGATTCGCATGAAAGCTTCTGCTGAGGAAACGGAAGACGGAAAGAAGGCCGAAGACGCTATCGAAACTGTTAATCAGGCCTCTGCCTTGTGGACGCGCCCCAAATCCGAGTTGAGCGACGAGGATTATATCAACTTTTACAAGCATGTCGGTCACGATTATGAACCGCCAATGCGCTGGATTCATCAGCGCCTTGAAGGCAAGTATGAATACACCTTGTTGCTGTATTTGCCCAAACGCGCACCGTTTGACCTGTGGCAGGCTGACAGCAAGCATGGCGTAAAACTCTATGTTCGCCGTGTGTTCATCATGGACACCAACGAGGATTTGTTGCCAAAATACCTGCGCTTCATGCGTGGGGTAATTGATAGCAACGATCTGCCGCTGAATGTTTCCCGCGAGATTCTGCAAAAATCACCCGCCATGGAAGCCATCAAGAAAAGCGCAACCAAACGCGTGCTGGCCATGTTTGAGGAGATGGCCAAAGATGAAGATGCTTCGCTATACAAGGAGTTCTGGCAACAGTTTGGCAATTGCCTGAAAGAAGGGGTGATTGAGGACTTTGCCAACAAGGAACGGATTGCCGGCCTGTTGCGCTTTGCCTCTGCTGGCCACACTCAAAGCAGCGATGAGCCAAGCGTATCACTAAAAGATTACGTGGGACGTATGCTTGAAGGTCAGAAGAAAATTTATTATATCACGGCGGAATCGCTGGCTGCCGCCCAGCACAGCCCGCATTTGGAGATCTTCCGTAAAAAAGGCATTGAAGTTCTCTTACTGCATGATCGCATTGACGAGTGGCTGGTCTCTCATCTGCACGAATTCGATGGCAAGCCCTTGCAGTCGATTGCCAAAGGTGAACTGGATCTTTCCGGCATTGGCGAAGAGGAAGACAGCGAGGAACGCGCTGAGCAGGATAAAAAAGCCGAACCTGTTGTCGATAAAATTCGCGCAGCCCTGCAGGACAAGGTGAAGAATGTGCGTATCACGCATCGCTTGACAGAATCACCCGCTTGCCTGGTGTCTGACGAAATGGACATCAGCACCAATATGGAGCGGATTCTCAAGAGCGTTGGTCAGGATGCGCCGGACGTGAAGCCGGTGCTGGAAATCAACCCTGAGCATGCCCTGATCACGCGCATTGGCAGCCTGACAGATGATACAGCCATCGCTGAATGGGCAAACCTGTTGTTTGAACAGGCCGTGCTGGCTGAAGGCGCCTTGCCGGAAGACCCGGCGGGCTTTGTACGCCGCGTCAACGCCTTGCTGGCTGGCTGACAAACAATCGCCAGCTCTTTCTTCCCCTGGAAAGAGCTGGCGATATAAGTCCCATAAGACTTATGGGACCCGAGTTTAATTCTTCTTGAGAATATCCTTGACAAAGCCTTTCACCGTTTCCAGCAGAGCTTGCTGACCTTCGGCATGCAGGTCTTTTTCCGCTGGCGGCTCTGCTTCCTCTGCTGGCGCGGCGGGCTTTTCCTTTTCTTCTTTTGGCTCAGGTGGCGTTTGGTCACCCTTATCGCCTGGCTTGTCCTCTTTCGGAGCAGGTGGCGGACTTGCCTTATCTGCTGACGAAGCTGGTGGTACCGCTTTTTCCTTCATCAAGGCTTCGGCTTTGCACGCTTTGGAATCTATATTGAACACATAGCGCGCATCTTTGGGCAGTTCGTCTTTTTTTGTATCCTTGGCGGGTGGTTTTTTCGGTGGTGTTTCACGCCGCTTCAGCTCGCGGTTTTTCATTTCCTTGTAGGCAGGCGTGGCCTGCTTTTTATCCACTTTGTTCAGTGCCCACAATCCTTCCTCGACATTCAGTTTGGGATTGAAATGCACAACTATAAAGCTGTTGCCCCAACTGCGATGCTCAATGCCGACGGAGTCAAAATCTTTCCACAGGCGATCTTCAATGAAGCGCCAGCCACCATTGATATGCTGAATCAGCGCCAGCCGCCGGTTGGTCAGCAACATCACTTTCCGTTGCTTGCCTGATTTTTCTGCAACCACAGCGATCAGGGTTTCATCTTCGGTCAGCCATACACCTGCTTCAAATTTTGCCACAGAAATTCTCCTTATCTTGCTCCGGCAAAGTATGCGCCCTGCTACCCTTCCTGCAACACGGAAGGGTAGCAAGGGTGCGACCAAAAGCGTTACATCCTGGCTAACGATCATCCAGATGCCACCTTGCATTATGAAACACAGGGTTCAGTTCGCGGTCTGGAGACCGCTCCTGCATTTGGCATACTCCGTGGTTCACGATCTGGAGACCGTTCCTGCAGTGCCTGTGATTCCCCCCTGTAGGAGGGGCCTCTGGCCCCGAACCACTTCATTCTGGAATCGCAAAGCCCGACATTTAATTCCGAATCAGGTTCGGTTCGCGGTCTGGAGACCGCTCCTACATTTGGCATACTCCGTGGTTCGCGGCCTGGAGACCGCTCCTGCGTTTGGCATCCTCCGTGGATTGCAGATCCGTGGAAATGAACCGTTCAGGCTTTGTGGTAAATCTTCCCGCCTTGCTCATTGAATGCCTCGGATTGCTTCTGCATGCCTTCGCGGAGCGCTGCGTCTTCATCAAGACCGTGTTCGGCAGCGTAATCGCGCACATCCTGGGTGATCTTCATGGAGCAGAATTTAGGGCCGCACATGGAGCAGAAGTGAGCTACCTTGGCAGAATCCTTGGGCAGGGTTTCATCGTGAAAGGCGCGGGCTGTGTCCGGGTCAAGACCGAGGTTGAACTGATCTTCCCAGCGAAATTCAAAACGCGCCTTGCTTAAGGCATCATCACGCTGCTGGGCACCGGGATGCCCTTTGGCAAGGTCGGCCGCATGCGCTGCCAGCTTGTAAGTGATGACGCCAGTCTTGACATCATCCCTGTTGGGTAGGCCAAGATGCTCTTTGGGGGTGACATAGCAAAGCATGGCGCAGCCATACCAGCCGATTTGCGCCGCGCCAATGGCCGAAGTGATGTGGTCATAGCCAGGAGCAATATCCGTGGTCAGCGGGCCTAGCGTATAAAAAGGCGCTTCATCGCAGCATTCCAGCTGAATATCCATGTTTTCCTTAATCATGTGCATGGGCACATGGCCCGGGCCTTCGATCATGGTCTGCACATCATGTTTCCAGGCAAGCTGCGTTAGCTCCCCCAGGGTGCGTAATTCGCTGAGTTGTGCCTCATCATTGGCATCAGCAATGGCTCCGGGACGCAGGCCGTCACCCAGTGAGAAGGAAACATCATAAGCTTTCATGATCTCGCAAATCTCTTCAAAATGGGTGTACAGGAAGTTTTCCTGATGATGCGCCAGACACCACTTGGCCATGATCGAGCCACCACGGGAGACAATGCCCGCCAGACGACGCGCTGTCAGCGGTACATAGCGCAGCAAAACCCCGGCATGAATGGTGAAATAATCCACCCCTTGCTCGGCCTGTTCAATTAGCGTATCGCGGAAGATGTCCCAGCTTAAGTTTTCGGCAACGCCATCGACTTTTTCCAGCGCCTGATAAATGGGAACCGTACCGATCGGTACGGCAGCATTGCGGATAATCCATTCGCGGGTTTCATGAATGTTTTTACCCGTGGATAAATCCATAATGGTATCCGCGCCCCAGCGCGTTGCCCAGGTCATTTTTTCCACCTCTTCGCTGATCGAGGAGCCAAGCGCGGAATTACCGATATTGCCATTGATTTTAACAAGAAAATTTCGACCGATGATCATTGGCTCAAGCTCAGGGTGGTTGATATTGGCCGGAATAATGGCGCGGCCACGGGCAATTTCATCACGGACAAATTCCGGGGTGATTTCCCTGGGGATGTTGGCGCCGAAGGATTGTCCGGGGTGTTGCATGGTCATCGCCTGTTGCTGCTGGCGCTTCTGGTTTTCACGAATGGCGACAAATTCCATTTCCGGGGTGATGACTCCCTGACGCGCATAGTGCATCTGCGTGACGTTACCACCGGCAGCCGCACGGCGTGGTTGCCGCATGTGGGCAAAACGCAGCCGATCCAGTCGCTCATCATCGCGCCGCCGCTGACCGTAATCGGAGCTGAGGTGGTCAAGCTGCACGGTGTCATGGCGTTCTTCAATCCACTGCTGACGCAGCGGTGGCAGGCCACGCTCAAGGTCAACCTGGTATTCAGGATCAGTATAAGGGCCGGAGGTATCATACACCAGCACGGGAGCGTTTGCTTCTTCACCGTTGCGGGTGTGCGTCGGTGAAAGCCGGATTTCACGCATGGGAACACGGATGTCCGGGCGGGAGCCCTGCACATACACCTTGTGGGAGTTGGGGTAAGGGTGGCGCGCTTCTGCTGCCGCCTCATCCAGCGTATCGGTGTCGGGGTGAGTGTCTGTTGTTTTCATACGACCTCCAGTTGGCGGCGCATGCTAGCAGGCTGTTGGATGCAGGAAAAACCCAACAACCAGAGGGATAGCAAATTTTCGCTGGTTGACTTGCCACACAGTTGTTTTATCATCGTGGCATCTTTTCATATGAAAGCTGGGGACACTAATGTCACTTTATGTTGAGCAGCTGAAGCATACGGCCAAAATGGCCATGCAGCGCAAGGATCATGAGAAAGCAGCCGAAGCCCTGACTGAACTGATATCGCTGGATAGTGAAAACCCCGGATACCGTCAGATGGCGGCAGAAATGTGTCGGCTGGCAGGCCGGAACAGTGAGGCGGCTGAACATTTCTGGTGGCTTGTGCAGCATTGTATCGCTACCAATGATGCTGAAAAAACCTTGCAGGCACTGGCTAAACTTCAGACGATTCGTCGCCTTCGCCCTGAGGATGGCAGAGGCTTGTTTGATATCTGTCGTCGCAAACAATGGCCGATTGCGCAATGCCTTCCCTTTCTTCACGATGATGATGTACTGATCTATGCCATGCGTTCAAACCCCATGTTCGCCGCCCTTGATGACGATCTGTTTGAAGAGGCAAGAGCCGCCTGTGTGGCTATTCATGCCACCAACGGCGAGCGTGTTGTCAAAACAGATGATCCTGCTGACTGCCTGTTCATCGTAGGGCGTGGCGCTTTATGCCCTGTTGTGCATAGCGATGATGGAGAGAAAATGCGCATGGCTGCTTTTGAAGCAGGCAGTATCGTTGGCGAAGCTGCTTTTTTTTCCAAACATCACCGTCGCAGCGCCGATTTGTACGCAGTGGGAAATACGCTGGTGTATTCACTGTCTTATATCATGCTTGAAAAAATTGCAGGGAAAGATGGTGCATTATTACAGGCAATGAGCGGTCAGTATCGGACACATGGCCCGGAACGCATTCTCGCCAAAGCAGCATTTTTTGCGCATTTATCCAGCAAACAGCGACGGGCGATTGCCGCACAGACAGAGCCGGTTTCACTAAAGGCTGGCGAAACCCTGTTTGATTTCAATGAGCGCAGTGATCTTGATCTGTACATTGTGCATTCCGGATTACTTTCTGTCACCGGCAGAGATGAAGGGAGGGAAGCCTATCTTCACACGGTTGGTCCTGGCGGCGTGGCCGGCGAACTTGGCGTACTGCACAATACGCGCAAAACCAGGGTGAGTGCAGTGGCAGACTCAACCTTGTATCGCTGGCCTGAGGCTTTGTATCGCGAACATTATATGCAGGATCAGAAGATGAGACAGGAGCTTCTTGTCCGGCAGGATCGCAACAAAAAGAAATTACGCGGCTGATCACTGCCAGTGTCATCCTCGCCTGCTGATGCACGCCAGGCAACAGTGCTTGTTGTTGACGATACGCCCGAAAACCTTGATGTTCTTGTTGGCATCCTGAAACCACACTATAAGCTGAAGCTGGCCACCCATGGCCAGAAAGCGCTGGATATTTGCGCCAGCCATCCCCCCGATCTGATCCTGCTTGATGTAATGATGCCCGGCATGGATGGCCTGGAGGTTTGTCGCCGACTGAAGCAAATGCGCAACTGCTACGACATCCCCGTTATTTTCGTTACCGCTCTGCAAGATGCCTGTGATGAAGTAGAAGGCTTTGA
>JALSZZ010000391.1 GCA_027075825.1 Mariprofundaceae bacterium
CCTCAGCCACCTGGCCGCCGCGCTGGGCACGCCGGGCATCACCCTCTATGGTCCTACCGAACCGGGCCTCACCGGCACCATGGGCCATGGTCAGAAACACCTGCAGGTGGACTTCGAGTGCGCCCCCTGCTTCAGCCGCAAGTGCCGCTACCGTGGCCACAGCACCGTCTATCCACCCTGTTTCGAGACGCTGCCGCCGCAGCGGGTGTGGGAGGCGCTGCAACCACTGATCGATGCGCCAAATGACTTGGAGAGCGTCAAGTGAAGGGTAAACAAGGATCACCCAATCCACTCAGCGTGATGGTGATTGTCAAGAACGAAGAGGCGGTATTGGCGCGCTGTCTTGAATCCGTTTCCTGGGCCGATGAAATTGTGGTGCTGGATTCCGGTAGCAATGATAGAACATTGGAGATAGCACGAAAATACACGGACAAGCTATACATCGAGAGTGACTGGCAAGGATTTGGGGTGCAAAAAAATCGTGCCCTGGAAAGGTGTTCAAATGAGTGGATTTTGTCACTGGATGCGGATGAATGGCTGGACCCCGTGCTGGCGGAGGAGATTCGCGATTTTCTTGCAGAGGAGAGATCTTCCGATCTTTTTGCAGTGGAATTATTGAGGAGATCGAGCTATCTGGGGAAATGGATGAAATGGGGTGGTTGGGGAAAGGACTGGCTGCCGAGACTTTTCAGAAAATCCAGATGTGAGTTCTCCAACAGTCTGGTACATGAAAGACTCCTTGTGGACGGAGCGATAGAGCGTATCCGCAAAGGGGTGATATGGCACGAAAGTTTCAGAACCCTCGAAGAGGTTATTGAAAAGATAAATCATTATTCTACATTGGGTGCTGAGCAAAGATATAGAGAGGGTAGAAAAGGGAGTGGAGTTGCAAGAGCCGTTGCTGGTGCAACATGGGCTTTCTTCAGAACTTATGTGTTGAGGCTAGGGTTTCTGGATGGAAAGCATGGATTCATGCTTGCAGTATCGAATGCCGAAGGCGTGTATTACCGGTACCTCAAGATGATGCTTTTGGAAGCTGATGCAGACAAGGAAAGATAATGAAAACTACCGTTATCGTAACGACTTACAACTGGCCCGAGGCATTGGACAAGGTGCTCCAGTCGCTTTCTGCCCAGACCGTTATACCTGATGAAGTAATCATCGCGGATGATGGCTCCTCTAGTTCTGTGATAGAAAAAATCAATAAAACAGTAGAGTCTATTGACAATCTGAAAATACGGCATGTCTGGCATGAAGATCAAGGTTTTAGGGCTGCGGAGATAAGAAATAGAGCTGTAGGAGAAAGCTCAGGTGAATATCTTATCTTTATTGATGGTGACAGCATACCCTGTCGTAGATTTGTCGAGCTGCACAATAAAAACCGCAGAAAGGGATGGTTCGTGTCCGGAGGCAGGATACTTATGAGTAAGGTTTATACTGAAAAGCTATTAAAAGGAGAATTGGAAGAAAATCCATGCTCAGTCAGATCGCATGTTTGGTTTATGCGATATCTGTCATCCCATGTCAACAAGCCTTTAAGAAGAATCATTGTTCCGCAGCTTATAGCCAGATGGTGGTGGAAAAGACGGTGGGAAGGGGCCAGAACATGCAATTTGGCAATCTGGAAAAGGGATTTTGAGTCAGTGAATGGCTTCGATCTGGAGTTTTCAGGATGGGGATATGAGGACTCGGATTTGGTCGTTAGGCTACTCAGGAAAGGGTTGTCTCGATGTCATCTGGGAATTGGTAACCCGGTGCTTCATTGCTGGCATCCGGAGGAGCCAAGGACTCGCAGAGAGACGAATTACCGAATGTTAACTGAAAGCATTGAAGGAAACCGGCCGGTTCGAGCTACTTGTGGAATGAAATTGTCATAATTAGGAATGGTCTAGTCTTGAAAAGTTTGCATGATTTTATATATGGAATCAGTGGCGAAGTTTATGTGCTTAGCGTCAAGTCATTTGCAGAAAGACACAGGCTTCTTGAGCAGGAATTTGCCAAGAATAACGTTGAATTCAACTACATATTTGAACATGATATCGAGAATATGGCCCCAGAGAAGTATGGAGCAAGATTCTGTGATGGCGGTGCCCTTTCGAAGGCTCATAAATCCCTGGTCCTAAAGCATATCGCCGCATGGGATAAATTGCTGAAATCGAATAGCGAGATGGCTTTTGTTTTCGAAGACGATATCGCATTTATTGAGGGATTTGAAAAATACGCCCTTGATTATGAGAAAGAGATAAAGGATCTACCGCCTGGGGTTATGGTTTACCTTGGCGGGAGTGATGCCAAGGTGCCAATTTCTGTTTTCTTTGAAAAAAAATTATTGTTCAGGCAGCCAATTACAACTGCCGAAGGTTATATTATAGATAAGAAGGTGGCCAAAAGAAGATTGGCGTGGATTAGAGAAAATGCAATAGACCTGCCAGCGGATCATCTTATGGTGAAAATGGATGGAGATCTACGTATCCCGCATTATTGGATGCTTCATCCAATGGTCTTACAGAGAAGCGTGACAGGAGAATTGCCCTCCTGTCTCGATGGTTCTAGAAACAAGCATTCAGGGATATACAACTTGTTCCGCTACAACTGGATGAGGTTTAAAAGACGTTTGTTGCCAATGATGATTTCCAAAATGGTCATAAAATGAACATAAAGTCATATTTTTTGAAACATGATTTCCTTCTATGGCTTGTAATAATCGATGTTTTTTTCTTGTTCGTTTCTCCTCCGCTATCAAATTTGGCGGAGTTTTTCATGGTTGTGTCCATTGTTTCGGTCAATCAATACAGGCAGCGGATTTTAGAGGCTGCCAAAAGTCCGGTTTCTGTTTCTGTATTGGTGTTCTTGCTTGTAGTGTTCTTGTGGTTGTTGCACCCAGAATCTGATTTCGACATTGGGTTGTCCGAGGCTACATCATGGAGAAAAGCGCTATTGTTGCCAATAGCAATGATAGCTGTCTGGAAAAGGGAGAATATAGAATTAGTCATGCGGGCTTTTGTATCGATCACTTTCTTTTTTCTCCTGCTTTCTTTTATTGGGTACTTTGGTGATTTTGTCATATATCACATGCCGGTTGGTATTGTTGTTAGAAATCATTCCACACAAGGGCTGTTCTTTGTTATTTCTGCCTATTTGTGTCTATCCTCGTGGATTTTCGGTGTGCGGACTTTGCCCAACTTAATAATAAGGGTTGGCAATGTGCTTGGTATAAAAGGGAAAACTCTGGCTGTTCTGCTTGCCATTGCGTTTGCTCTAAATGTTTTGATGATCACGGGATCTCGTACTGCGTTTGTTGTCATGCTTGCCGTTGCGGTTTATCTCATTGCTGTCAGTAATCCGGTTGGATCAAGACTGCTTGTATGGTCTGCTTTGGCAATTGGTTCAATTATGGTGCTGCTGATGCTATTTCCTCAGTCAAGAATCTCATCCATGCAGATGATTAATGAGGTTCTGAGTGCTGAAAGTAGTGAATATCCGACTTCAGGTGGTCTGAGATATCTGATGTATACCAGAACCCCTTTGGCGATTATAAAGTCTTTTCCATGGGGTGGGGGAACGGGAGGTTTTAGAAATCTGTATGCATCGGTGATACCGAAGGATGCCACAGGCTGGCAGGCTGAAACTGTAGGTGATCCCCATAACCAGTTCCTCAAGATAGCAGCAGATCAGGGTTTGGTTGGAATTACAGCATTCCTGGCAATTCTGGTTCTATCATGGAAAGCGATGGGAAGTGATGCAATGGGTATGGCGGGAAGAGGTGTTCTGGTGGCATGGATCGTTTCCAGTTTATTCAATTCGCACTTTTCTACTTTTTCCGAAGGGCATATGATTTTTCTGTTGTTGGGCGTATTCTTGGCGCCCAGTCAAATGAAGAGCCGTGATGAGCATGGGGCTGTCTCTGCCTAGCAACGCCAAGATCGCCATCGTTGTTCCGAGGAGGATTGGCGATGTCCTGTTGAGCACGCCTTTTGTGTACAACTTGAAGCAAGTTTATCCAGATTCAGAAATCACAGTTTTTGTCAAGGAAGGAACGCAGATAGCTTTGGATGGAAACGCATTGGTATCCAATGTTGTGGTTATTCCCAGAGGCCGTGGTATTCGTCGTGTATTCGGGTTCATCGCACGGCACGCAAGGAAATATGATGCAGTATTTTCACTTCTCCCTAGTGATAGAGCATTCATTGTTTCGATAGTCCTTTCAAGAACCAGGGTCGGTTTTTTCTCGGAGGGGTATCTTGGTCGTCTTCGCAAGCTGTTTCTTGCAAGCGGCTGTGCCTATAAGCCAGATAATAAGCATACAATTTCTTCATATTGCGATTTGTTGATGTCTATAGGCGTCCCAGTGTCGAGTCTTTCCGTGGTACCCGGGCATTGCGCATTGGATATGACCCAGTTTGATCTGCATGATGAGTATGTGGTTTTGCATCCCTATCCCAAATTTACTTACAAAATGTGGAACAAGAGGGACTGGATTGCATTGGCAATCAGGATCCAGGAATCGGGCTACCGCGTTGTTATTACTGGATCTGCACGCGGGGATGAGCAGCAATACTGTGCTGATATTGCCCGTGGAAGTGGCGCTATTTCTTTGGCAGGGAAGTTGAGGTTTTCCGAGCTCACCTGTGTTTTAGAGAAGGCGTCTGCCTATGTTGGAGTCGATACCTCAGTCAGCCATTTGGCTGCTGCAACCGGTACCAACTCACTGATACTTTTTGGCCCTACTTCTCATGTGAAGTGGGGGCCAATGCCCGCAGCGTGTGAATATCCTGACTGTTATCCCTCTCCATACCCTCCTCATGCAGAGGAGAAAATACGCAAGGGGAATGTAACTATTTTGCGCGTTGATCCACAGTCCGGTTTTGCGTGTATGCCTTGTGATGAAGAAGGCTGTTTTCGATCGCGCGAGAGCCCCAGTCTATGCCTGGAGTCTCTAGAAGTCGAAGCGGTCTTTAAAGAGCTCAGTGCCATTCTGTAGGTGTGGCTCTGGCAGAGCCACGTTCTCGCGTATGTCCGTATAGTATTACTCGGTATATTGGATATTGGCGTTTCTAGGTTTTGATTGGTTCCAGAGCTCAACCACATGCAACTTTCGCAACAGTCATAACCTGTTCCTTAGCATGATACAATCCAGCTCGATCAGGAGCAGGGAATCCTTGTCGCGGGAAACTGTGTAAATGCCAGAGGGTGTGAAGCCATGGTTTACATATTCAGTTATGGATTGTAGAAAGTCTGGCATTCCTTCATAAATTGGGGTGATAGAAAGCTCCGATTGGAGTGCGATGACACGATCCAGAATGCCATGGCTACCACGGAAGACTTTCATGTCAAAACCCTGTGTGTCCATTTTTAGGAGCACATTGTGTTCCTTGTTTTCAGTGTCGCCTTTTTCTAGGGAGTCCCAGATGGCATCGAGTCGATAGACTCGTACTCTCTCCTTTTTCTGTACAGGCACCTCGGAAGCAAGTTTTGACTTGGCATATGCATTTGGCTGCAAGAAGGAGTTGAATACCGATCCATGCATTACATTGAGCTCCATCTCCCCTTCACTCTCGCCAAGTGCCATATGGTGGGCATGCCATTTTTTGTCACGAGATGCGGCTTTTTCGAGTTCAGCGAAAGGTTCAGAGGCAGGCTCGAACGAGTGGATGATGCCTTTGAATCCGACATTTCTGAGTGATTTGGCGTATTGTCCTTTATTGGCGCCAACATCAATCACGATGTCTATGGGATAGCGCCTGAAGATCTGTTGTAAATGCGATTCCAGTGTTGGTTGGTTTCTTTCCTTGTGGATCATGTCGTAGCCAACCAATCCAGCGAGGATTTTGTGTATCTTGATAGCCATGTTTTTCCTGCCTCACGAAAATCTGCCGGCGGAGGCCTCGAGATACCGGTTCCCTCCCTCTGGCATGTCTTTGAACCTGCGGTGCATCCACAGGTATTGCTCGGGGTAGTGTCGCATGTAGTCCTCGATGATGTGGATGATCCGGGCCGTGTCCGCCTCGGGATCGTCGCTCGGGAAGCCTTCCAGCATGGGCTGGAACTCCAGCAGGTTGCGGCCATCGCGCTGGCGTACCGAGAAGCAGGGCAGTACCACGGCATCGCCCATGCGGGCCAGCCGGCTCCCACCGGTGGTCGTCGCGGTGGGAATGCCAAAGAAGGGGACGAAGACGCTGTTCTTCAGCCCGTAGTTCTGATCCGGTGCATACCAGATGATGCCGCCCTGCTTCAGGGTGCGCACGATGCGGCGCATGTCGGTGATGGGAATGGCGTCGCCGTAGATGGCGATGCGGCGCTGGCGCATCACCTGTTCGAAGCAGGGGTTGCGGTCCGGCTTGTAGGTGGTGTGGAAGGGGCGAATGCGCCCCAGGGCGCGGCCGCAGATCTCGATGCTGGTGGTGTGCGAACCGAGCATGATGACGCCCTTGCCGGTGGCGATGGCGGCGTCCAGGTGTTCCAGGCCGCGGATCTCCACCTGACCGTCGATCTGCCGTTGCGGGCCGAACCAGGCGGTGGCCGTCTCCAGCATGCCGCGCGCGGCAGAGACGAAGCTGTTGCGTACCAGCTGTTCCTGTTCAGCCCTGGAGAGTTCGGGGAAGGCGAGTCCGATGTTGACGCGGGCGATGAAACGGCGCCGTGCGGCCACGGCATGAATGGCCTGGCCCAGTATCCAGCCCAGCCCCATGCGTGCGCGGCGCGGCAGGCGCGCCAGCAGCCACATGCCGCCGACCGCGAGCGCGGTGCGCCAGCAGCGGGGCTGGACCAGCCGGGTCTGTTCGGGGGCAGGCCGTGACATGCGTCATCTCTTGAGCAGGGCCCGTCCATTCTAGCCGAGTCGGCAGGGGGAGGGCGAGCGGCCGGCGTGGTATCATGGCGCCTCGCAACGAACCGCCCCTTGCGCATTCATTCGGCATGAAGCTGCAGATACCCGCCTTCGACAATGCCCGCGTCCTGATCGCCGGCGATGTGATGCTCGACCGCTACTGGCACGGCGACACCTCGCGCATCTCGCCCGAGGC
>JALSZZ010000392.1 GCA_027075825.1 Mariprofundaceae bacterium
CATTCCGGCAATATGTGCGCCATGTCGCACCGGATGAAGCCGTGAAGTTGAGCGCGGAAGATGCCGGCACATTCTTCCAGAGCAATCCGGAAGCGGCGCAGCAACTGCAAGAGAATGATCCGGCAGTGTACGCACAGCTTGCCGTATCGGCTGAAACCGGCAGCGATGTCACCATCCCGCTCGATGCTTACCTGTCCGACCTCGCCGACTGGCACGATCAGTTGGGCGACATCATCCGTGTCGGTGATAACGCCATGTCATATGCTGACTATCTGGGCTCTGCCGATGCATTGCAGGCCGAGATAGGCGCACAGGCGCAAAAGATTATCGAGCAGGCTGGCAGTGGCTTCACTGAATCACTGGCCAAAGTGGGGCAGTCGTTCCGGCAGTCCCTGAAGGATAGCGGTCGTTATAGCGATGATGTGATTGATAAATATGCCACACTGGCTGAAAGCATCACCGCCACCATGGCGCAGCGCACCGGCATGACGCCAGAAGAGTTCGCCAACAAGTACCGTTTGATCGCAACCACGCCGGAGCAGAAGCAGATAGAGGCGGCGCAGCAGGCAGGCTACACCGACCAGCTTATTTATCGCGTAAGATCAGGGACTGTGCCGACCGACTCTGAGGTGTACGGGCAGAGCCTGACTGAGTTCTTGCGCGAAAATGGCGGCCTGAAAGATTCCGGCGGTGAATTGAAGGCGCGTGATTTCAATAAAGGTACAGCCAAAGCGTTCAAGAAAAATATCATGCGCAAGGATGGTAACGAACTGGAGCGGGCGGCTGAACTGGCCCATGGGGCCGGATTCATCCCGGAGCGGGATATCAACACGTTGCTGGACGCGTTGGACACGGAGTTGCAAGGCACGCCGGTATATTCACCCCGGAACACCAATCACGAACTGGAACGGGTGGCTATGGATGCTGCCGGTATTCAACAAGCGCTGGGCGGCAAAGACATTGGCAATATGAGTAATGCGGAAGTTCGGGCCTTGTTGGGTGGGGAGTATAAACAATCAGGTAAGCCTGAAGTTGTTGCGACGCTCACAGGGGATGAGGTCACAAACGTCGAAGATGATGCTGTAAAAGCGGCGCAAGAATATTACAAGGATAATCTACAGGGCGGTTCAGTTGACACAGCTGCTGGCAAGGTCGAGTTCACTGGTAAGGGCGGTAAGAAAATCCGGAACAAGGCTCACTTTGATAAGCGAGTGGCGCAACTTCTCCCTGCGGTAAAGAGCATATTGAAGGACGGGGTTTATTCTGGGCGCGAAGATCTGCACAAGGAAAGGAAGGACAACGTCATTGCATTCCATAAGTTCAAGGGACTGGTGGATTTAAACGGCGAGGTGTTAAGCGTAAGAATAGATGTTCTTGAAGATATACATGGTAACAAGTTTTATTCAATTGAGGAAATAGAAAAGGTCACCGAGATTTCCCGAAGTGTAGCTCCGGATCGCGGTGACCGTGGCGGCATTGTATCCCAACATGGTGGAAACGTCAATCAAAACGGCGGAGAACTCTTTCAGCGCCCGGTTGGTTTTCGCTCTCTTGATATGGCCAGTCTGCCAGACTCAATGGATGAAGTGCAAAACCACACATCATTGAGCGCACTGCAGGGGAAGAAAGGCAGCGAGCGCAATGCCGAATATCTGGCAGCAAAGAATGATGGAGATGTGGAAGCTGCATTGAACGTAGTGGATCGCGTGCTGAAGCCAGCCGTGGTTGAGAATATCAGGGAGCAACTC
>JALSZZ010000393.1 GCA_027075825.1 Mariprofundaceae bacterium
CAGTGCCGTCACACCTGCCAGGCTGTAACACAGCAACAACAGGCGAGATACAGGGTAATGAGACATCAATGCAGGAACAGCATCAACACCGCCTAATCATCGCGCAGTGGCATCATGATGTAACGGGCACGCTTGTCGTCACGATCAACAATCATCACCAGCGAGTATTTATCGCGGAAATGCAATTGCACATGCGTACCCGGCAATACTTGCAGAATGGAACGTAAAAACATGCCATCGAGACTCATGGAATAGGGCATTTCCAGATCATCAGCCAGTGCCAGTTCGGCCTCCAGCGGCTCACGGGCCGACTCATGATTGCGATTGCAGGCCGACACTTCCACCGCCTGCCCATCGAAGCTCAGGCGCACATCATGAAGCTCATCACTCACCAGCAAACAACGCCGCAAGGCATGCTCCAGTTGTTCCCTGTCGGTTTCCATCATGGAAGGCAGGGACTCGGAGATCAGCCGTTCATAAGAGGGGAAGTGTTCCTCAATCGTTTTGGTAAATAACCGCAGGCGACTGAACTCCAGACAAGCCTGATGAGCGCCCAGGCCCAGACGCACCGGCTCATTGATCGCCTCGCACAACCGCCGCATATCCTGCAACGCACGCAACGGCACCATGCATTCCGTTAACTGACTTTCCACCTCCATGGGCAAAGAGAGCAGCCCCATATGGAAACCATTGCTTGTTCTGACCTGCAGGGCTTTTTTATCGGCATCATACACAAAGGAAGCCCCGGTAAGAAACTTTCGTGTATCATCGCCGGAGATACACAAGGCGCTCATCTGAATCACCTTTGCCAGTGTTGCTGAAGGGAATTCAAAATATTGCTCAATGCGAACTTCAGGCGGATCGGGAAAACCATCGGGAGCCAGCGTATTCAGACGAAAGCGCGCCTGACCACAACGGATGCGCAGAATATGACCGTCCAGCGTGCAACTGACTTCCTTTCCCGGTGGCAACTCACGCAGAACATCGTGCAAGGTTTTCGCTGGCACAAGAATGGTGCCGGCTACCGCATCCCGCACATCAATATACGCCTGCATATAAAGTACATTATCGGTCGCCGACAGCCAAAGCCTGCCTGCATCGACGCGAAGCTCGATATATTCAAGCAGCTCGTTGATTTTTTTCCGGTCAACCGCGCTCTGACAATACTGAACGTGGTTGAGAAAAGGTGCATAATCCACCGTAAACTGCATGACTCCCCCAATAATGGATAACACCTGTTTCAGGCTGTTTTTATGCGTTAAGGTATGTGCAACAACCTTGCGGCCACATGCTGACATGTATCACCCGAATCCTGCAAGACGCGGGGTTGGGTGCAACGGCTATGAAGGCATAAAATCCGTTATTCTCCGCAGGTGGGCAGAAAAACCGAAGAACATAAGTATCACATCAGTCGTCGCTGTAGTGGTAGTGCCATGGTCTGCAATCCGGTTTGGTACATGACCATTCGATATACAGCAGGAGTTCACGCAGGATGAGAAAGCAACCAATACCTGCTACAACCCAGGGGACATAGGGAATACCCTTCCAAATGAAGAACAAGGCCAGCACAGCAACTTGCGCAATAGTGCGTAGCGTAAACCAGATCAGATAATCCATAGAGCCGGAGCGTAGAACAATGGCGAAACATTGCAAATACCGCGCATATCACCAGCCCCTCCCACTAACAGCGCAACGTTTTGGAGAGAGGTATTTCCTGAAATAAATCAGGTAGCCCACAGACGCAGCTTAATCGTATTGCACAGCCTTTACGCTTTCTGCGATGCGTGCAATATTTTGCCATATCGGCAATTTAACGCAGGTCGGATTATAATCGAGAAGATCGGCCAGCAGTTCCTTCACCTCTTCAAAACGCTCTTCTTCATACAGCCATTGCGCAAAGCGAAAGGCCACATTGACCTGAAACACGGCGTTTTTCTGCTCTTTGGCGTAATTCATGGCATCGCGCCACAACTGGAATGTTTCAGCAAAATTACCATGGACAGATGCCCAGCGCGCCTTCATGGCCAGCGTCTGGCTATAGGCAAAATAATCACCGGTTTCCTCTGCCAGCACCTCTGCCTGCGTAATCGTCTCAATGGCAAAATCATCAGCATTGGCAAAGAGGTAGGCATCAGCCAGCAAATTCAGCAAATAGCCAAGATAAAGTCGCGTACCCGTTGCCTGACAAAAACCAATGCCCTGCTTGAGCTTGTCAATACCAGCTTTTGCTCCGCGCATTTTGCACTCAAACCAGCCATCAACAGCCATCGCCCACATCGCCCACAGGCGAAGGCCGTTATCCTGAGAGCGCTTGAGAACCAGGGCTGAACGCTCGCTGAAACGGTCAAAATCCATGACCAGCTGGCGGAACACAAGGCTGTTAATTTCCACATAGCACTTGGTCGGCGCATGCTGCATATTATCAGCCCGCTGTTCGGCCATGTGCAAATGCTTCATCGCCAGATCGACTTCACCTGTACCCAGGCAACTCAGCGCCATATAGGCATGCGTTGCACATTCCGGATCCTGCCCATAAACAAACTTCAGCCCCTCCGGCTTGTTAACCCGGCCAAGCAGGCTTAATGATTCACCAAGGTATTTGCTTGCTGCGTTGAAATTGCCGGCATGGTATTCGCCAATCGCCAGACAACGATGGGCAATACTGGCAACATCGGGCATTTTTTCCTTATTCACACGCGCCACGATGCCTTCGGCAATTTGCCTGGCCCGTTTCAGGTTGCCCCGGGTAAGCTCAAACACCCAAAAGCCGTACAGCACGCGGTGTGCACCCGGCGCATTCGGACACTCTGCCAGTTTCTTTTGCGCCCTGGCAAACACTTCGATCACTTCGCGGGCAGAAAAGCCTTTGGTCTGCATCAGGGCATTGCCAATCAGGCTAAGAAAGGTGATTTCAAAGCCATATTTTTTCGGCCCGTCAGGGAATGCCTGCAGGCATTCAATGCCTGTTTGCAACTGATTGATCGCTTCGCCATGGGCAGACCGCCCCATGGATTTCATGCCCGCTTCAAAATACAGCGGCACCGCCTTGTCAGGCCGTTCGCCCTTCCAGAAATGCCAGGCCACCTGATCCGGATGCGCCGCGCGCACCTCCGGAAACTGCCTGACGAGAATGGCCGCCACCAGTTGATGCAGTTCCTTGCGTTTGCTGCGCAGCACTGCATCGTAAGCCACCGTTTGCATCAGCGCATGGCGGAATGTGTAACGCGCATCGTGCCCCTTGCCTTTTTGCAACAAAATCCCGCTGCGCCCAAGTTCCAGCAACTGGTTGGAAAGCTCTGCTTCATCCATATCCTTGAGCAGCACGCGGAGCAGTGGATACCAGAATTCCTTACCGATCACCGCCGCCGTTTGCAAAATCAGTTTGGCTCGGGGATTGCGATCCATGCGTGCTGTCAATACACCCCGCAAATGATCAGGAATAGCGAAATCTCCTCCGGCTCGTTGCTGCTCAACAGCAAGACGGGTGATTTCCTCAATAAACAGCGGAATACCATCCGATTTCCGGACAATTTCTTTTCTGGTCGCCGCAGGAAGATCGCTTCCCTCGGCCAGCGCATCCACCATTTCCGTGCATTCTTCCGGTGTTAAGCGGTTGACGGTAATCTTTTGCACCTGTGGCATGCTGTTCCAGGCCAGATCATCGGAAGGCCTGCTCGTTGCCAGAATGAAAATCGGATAGTTCTCAATATCCTTGATCAACGAAGTAAGAAACTCCGTGCTGGATGAGTCCATCCACTGCATATCTTCGATAATAATGACAAGCTTTTGACCATCCTTGCAAAACTGCTGGATAAGCTGCGTCATAAAAGACAGGGTCATGCCCTGAAAAGCCGCTGGCGTGATGGACTCCGGTAATTTGACTTCCTTGCCAAGCAAGGCATTCAGAATAAGGTTGATGTTCTGCGACAGCGTATCCACGCCGCCGAAAAAGGTTTCAATCTTGCGTAACACGCTGTCGCTGGTATCACTGTCGCGGTATTTGAGCCAGCGACGGAACCAGCGTGTGATCGGAAACATCGCTGCATTACTGGCAAATTCTGATGACTGAAGGTAGATGACGTTGACATCCGGGGCTTTCGCCTTCTGCCAGAACTCCTGCGCCAGACGGGTCTTGCCCATGCCAACATCAGCGGCAATCAGCAGCGCCTGACCAGTACCGCGAGCGGCGCGTTCCCACAGGTTTTCCATCAGGCTGATTTCAGTTTCACGACCAATAAAACGCCCGCGCATATCAGCCATGGCTTCATCATCCGACCAGTCAAAGGAATCGGATGGTTTGACTGCCCGAAACAGGCGAATCGGCTCGGACAAGCCTTTTACCTGTTGCTTGCCCAGATCATCAAAGCTAAAAGCCTGTCTGGCCAGGCTGTGCGTCGCTTCGGTCAGCACTACGCCATTGGGCGGAGCAACACTGTCCATGCGGGCAGCGATATTGGGGGTTTTGCCAACAATCGCCAGCTCGCCGTTCTCTCCCATCTCACCAACGACGACTTCACCTGTATGCATGCAGACATGCACATCAATGCGCTGCTGGTAGCGATCAAGCAAATCCCTGTTCAGGGAGCGCAACTCGTTCTGAATGGCCAGCCCTGCGTTGATCGCCCGTTCAGGATCATCTTCATGCGCCACCGGGTAGCCAAAATAGGCCAGCATGCTGTCGCCCATGAATTTGGCCACATGCCCTCCCATGGCATCGACAGCGGTTGAAACAAGCTTGCGAAAACGGGAAAACACATCCTGCATGTCTTCAGGGTCAAGTTGCTCGCCAAGGCTGTCAGCATCACTAATAGCGCAATACATCACAGTCATACTGCGACGCTCGGCATACATGCGGTGCGAACGGGTCAGTTCTTTTTCCAGGGCCGCAGCATCAACGGCTGATTCGGCAACCGCTGACGGCTCAGGCGGCTGGAGAGCATTGCCGCATTTACCGCAAAACCTGAAGCCTTCGGGATTTTCCGTGCCGCATTTGCCACAGGTAAATTCAGAGGGAAGCACCGCACCGCATTTGCCGCAGAACTTCATGCCATCAGGATTATCAAACTGACACTGCAAACACTTCAATGGAACCCTCCATGACAACCAGACACCGAACGCTGCGTATATCGCGCGGCTATTCAGGCGGCAAAACTAATCCATTCAGCCAGATGAGCGAGCAGTAAAACAGCAATCATCAGCTAGTAAAAATACCCAGACTTCCGGATGAAGGGGAGAAGACCTCCGACGCTTACACACCGTCATCAATCAGGTTGAAGCCTGACACAGCTGGCCGCCATGAGCAAGAGGCTTCAGCTTTTTAACGGGAGAAAGCGACTAAAGACCCTCGCCCTGATCATCAAGACCCCTGAGCAGGTGTTGCGGCGACTGTTCGTCCAGCCGAAGCTCAGGCGTTCTTCCCTGCCGCAAGTCGCTGATCGCCTGCTGGTACATGAGCAGGCGGTCAGCGATGCAATGCCGCAAGGCTCCTGAATGATCATAACAGCGCTGATAATCCGCTTCTGACCAGTGAATCAACACGACATCAGATACGGCCCGTGCCGAAAAACGCCGCCGTTTTTCCAGTATTGCTGTTTCACCGATCACATTACCAGCTTTCGCTGTGTACAACAACTGATGGCGGCCAGCCAGCTCAATATTCACCGAGAGCCAGCCGGAACGCACAATATACAGGCCAGATTCTTCCTGACTTCCCTGCTGAAACAGCGTCTTTCCTGCTTCCACATGGATGGTTTTCATTTCTCCACACACACGCTTGCGCTGATCATCGCCCAGTGTTGCAAACAATCCGTTATGAGCCAGTTGCTGTTCCAGCAGATGTACCTGGTAATATTCGTCGAGCTGCGCCCTGACGCGGGGATAATGCTTCACCAGTTCGTGCAAGGTGGTGTAAGGAATACACACCAGTGTCGTTTTACCCACCGCCTGCAAATCAGCGGTGCGCACTTCCTGCCCTGTCAAAAACGGCACTTCACCGCAAACACCTGAGTCGCGAATAACCGCCAGCGCCTGCCGCTCGCCATCCATCAACACCCAGGGTCGAACGCCGCCTTCAGCCACCAGATAAAGAAATTCAGCAGGCTCATCAACACGGGCAATATACTCGCCATCTTCGTAGCTGCGAATGTCAAGCGCAGGCAACAACTCATCGAAGGCCTGATCGCTGATCAGTGTAAACAACTCGTGCTGGCGAAAGGCCATGCATACCCGATCCTCCGCATGCAGCAAAGGCAGGCATTGCGTTTTTCCATCCATGCTACGGCAGCAGCGAAACAGTTGCCGACAAAAGCCGCGCTCTTCCGGACGCAGCTTCTGATACGACTTCATCATGACCACGGCATGCGCAATATCCTGTCTGTCCACATAATAGCGGGCAGCATAGGCATACCATGTGGCAGCCTGATCATCAAGTCCCGCCCTGGTCGCCATGTCCGCCGTCAGCAGGCACAGATCAATATTGTCCGGTTCCAGCCTGGCCAGCGCCGAAGAAGCCTCAACGGCAGCGGTGAAATCTCCCTGCCTGACTGCTTCCCTGATTTGCTGCTGATATTGTGTTTTCATCTGTATTGTGTGCTCCGCCCAGTCGCTGAGACCATCAGCGGTTATCTGTCTCCTCAATAATGATCATTGATGCTTTGGCCGCCATCGTCGGGTTGGAGTTGGCGACCTCAATTGCCAGATCATCCTTTCCTGTGGGGTTGGAAAAATGAAACTTAAACTGGTGATCGCCCAGATGGAAGCTGCGTTTTGTCACAAAAACACTTTCTTTTTCTCCCTGCAAACGAATCAGCTTCAGTGTAAGCGGCGCCATTGCTTCTGAAATCACATGGATTTCGTAACGACCCTGACGATCGGGAAGATCGAAAAATTCCCGCATATTCTGATAAGGCGCAATCGTCACATCCCTGAAATACAGGTATTCCTTATCGTTCCCGGCAGCCATTGCCTGTGGTATCAGCATCAAAAACAGCGAGCCTGAGAACAAAAAAGAAA
>JALSZZ010000394.1 GCA_027075825.1 Mariprofundaceae bacterium
CCCGTTGCCAGTCAAAGCCGTGATCCTGGCCGTTTCTGGCCTCTTCAATCATGCTGGCTGCCTGCACGGTCGAGGCGGCATGACGCAGTTTCGCATGAGGCAGATGATCCTGTAACCAGCGGCGGCACTGACCAAGCGGCTGAGGATGAGAGATCACCCATTGAATATCTTCCATGCGCGTTGCATAACTGAATAGCTGCAAATGAATGGCCAGTTGCACTTCAGCACAGGCCTGAATATCGCGCTCCGTTTCAGCAAACAAATCCAGCGTTGGATTCACCGCTCCTTCCAGCGCATTCTCCACTGGTACAATGCCATAATTGGCGCGACCTGACTCCACTTCATCGAAGACCATGCCAAGGTGATCGCAAGGCAAATAGCTGGCTGTGGCCCCAAACTGTCGTCGGGCAGCAGCATGACTGAAAGTGCCTTCCGGGCCGAGAAAAGCAATCGTCATCGGATGTTCCAGCGCCAGACAGGCACCAATGACTTCACGGTAAATGCCATGAATGGCGGCATCAGGAATACGTCGGCTGTGGCTGGCTTCGGCATAAGCCTGATGCCGCGCCAGAACACGGCGGATAATACTGGCTTCACGGCTGGGGACGTAAAAAGGCGTATCGGGCCGGCTTTCTTTCACTTCTCCCACCTGCCGTGCCAGATCAGCCCGACGATGGATCAGGGCTAATAATTCATCATCGGCCGCATCAATGGCCTGACGCAATTCATTCAGACGTTGTTGTCGCTGCTTATCGTTCATGTGCGCCATGATAGAAGCATCATGAAGAACGGCAAGTTGCTGTGCTTTTTTATGGGGGGGGTATTGCCGATTGCCGTTTTTTGCAGCGCAAACGCATTCGCAGGCTGGTGATGAGGCTCAGTAGCCGCGTTTGCGGCGGGTGCGACAGAGACGTTCGGTGAAGCCGCCGTGTTGTCCAAAATCAGCGGCCAGTCTGGCGACTTGACGGTCGAGCAGGTAGCCGACAAGATTAAGCAGCGACAGCGTCGCATCGGCAGCGAGTGTGGATGACACAAGCGACGGATGTTCAGGGGCTTCGCTGAGTGAGCGTTGGCGCTCTTCGTCCAGTGTCTGGCAACGGCGCGCCTTGAAGCGCAACAGTGCCGGATGATTCGGCGGGAATGTGGGCAGACTGTGTTGGCGGAGGAAATCTTCGTAGTCAAAACTGGGCAAGTTTTTTAGGGCGGATTCGGTGTTCGTCCTCTCGGTGAACTTGCCCCCTGTCAATACCCACAATACCCCCATCCTGAGAACAACAGGAGGATTTAGTCATGCGTATTCGACCCCCTGCCGTGGCAGGCAGTTTTTATCCGGCGGACAAGCGCGAACTGGAGAACATGATCAGCGCCTGTCTGGCCAAGGCGCATCCTGATATCAGCCAACCTGAAGCACTGATTGTGCCACATGCAGGCTATATATATTCGGGGCTGACGGCGGCATGGGCTTATGCCAGCCTCAGAGAACGTTCGATCCGACAGGTGGTGTTGTTTGGGCCAGCGCACCGGGTGCCCTTTGATGGCCTGGCTCTGCCTTCGGCGGATGCGTTTGCCACGCCACTGGGTGAGGTCAGCATCAATCAGCGCGCCATGCAGCAAGCGCTGACCCTGCCGGATGTGATAAGCTTTGATGCCGCGCATGCGCTGGAGCATTCGCTGGAAGTGCAATTGCCGTTTCTGCAAACCGTGCTGGATGATTTTACGCTGCTGCCTTTTTGCGTGGGTCGGG
>JALSZZ010000395.1 GCA_027075825.1 Mariprofundaceae bacterium
AATTGTTGCATCTGCTGATGCGCCTGAGCAAAACTTTCCGGCAGGTTTTCATGCAACATGCGCTGCTGTAATTGTTGCCATACAGGATGCCATTGCGCATCTTCAGGCCATGTTGTCTGTTGCAGGGCCAGCATGATGTCTCGCAGGTGCTGCTGCAACAGCTGCTTTTGTTGCTCATCATGACTCATGCTCTGATGGATGTTCACCTGCCTGGCCAGCCAGCGCTGCCACCAATACGTCTGCGGTACAAGATTGGCGTGTTGTGGCACATGGAGTGACTGCACAATGCTGGCAAGCCGATGCAGCCATTGCTGTCGTTGTTGCTCAAGTGCAGATGCTGCTTTGGCCTGTGCCGCTGCCACTGTACGCCGCGCCTCACTTAGCAATGGGTTGGCCGCCAGTTCTTCCCAGGCTGCTGCCATGACGGCGAGATCGCGACTATCCAGCCGTGCAAGTTGCCGCGCCTGCTGTGATTGCCACAACTGGCGCTGTTGCTGTTCCAGCGTCTGGCGTTGCTGCTGACTTTGCCTGAGTTGCGCTTTGGTGGCTGTTAATTGTGATTGCAGGGTATCAAGCTGGCTTTGCAGAGCCAGACGGGCCGTTCTGGCCAACTGCAATTGTTCGGCATATTGATCACCAGGGGCTGTAGTAACGACAGCAGATGCTGCTGACGGCGGTGGATTGTCAGCCGTGGCAGCAATAGTGGTTGCCGCTTTTTCACGGACTGGCTTGATAACTGCGGACGCTTCCTGCTGTTTCGCGGTAGTGTCAACCACTGTCGTGGCCGATGCCTCAGGCGCTTCTTCAGAAGGTACAGGTGCTGATTCCTGTGTCCTGACGGCATGCCGCTGTGGTGGTGGAGAAACCACCTGCTCCCTCTGTTGCGGCGACAGCAACGGCAGCCACCGGGGCGAAAGCCAGATCGCCAGTCCGGCCACCATCAATACCAGCGCCAGCACAGCAGGCCACCATCGCCGGGCTGGCTGCGTCTTATGATGGACGGGAGCGGTAGCAGCTTCAGCATCTGCCGCTTCTGCGGTGGGGGTTTCAGTGGTGGTAGCATCTTCCGTGGCAGACGCTTTTTCCTTGTCTGCCTCGCTATCCTGTGCCTTGTCTGCCGGGATGACAGCGGCATCCGTCGTCTGTTCGGGCTTCACTCAGCCCTCCTGCAACCAGCAAGCCGCATCCAGTGCATGATAGGTGATAATCAGATCAGCACCGGCGCGTTTGAAGCCAGTCAGGGTTTCCATAACCACGCGTTGTTCATCAATCCAGCCATTGGCTGCTGCGGCCTTGATCATGGCGTATTCGCCGGAGACGTTGTACACCGCCAGCGGCAATTGCGTGGCATCGCGCACATCGCGGATAATATCCATATAGGCCAGCGCCGGTTTGACCATCAGGAAATCTGCGCCTTCATCAATATCGAGCAGGGCTTCGGTGATGGCTTCGCGACGATTGGCCGGATCCATCTGGTAGCTGGCCCGGTCGCCAAAACTGGGAGTGGAATCCGCTGCATCGCGGAAAGGCCCGAAATAACCGGAAGCATATTTGACGGCATAGGACATCACCGCCACCTGCTGAAAGCCTTCGCTATCCAGCGCTGAACGAATCGCGCCAATCATGCCATCCATCATCCCTGACGGGGCAATAATATCCACCCCGGCACGGGCATAGGATGTGACTTCCTTTTGCAGATTACACAGGGTTTCATCATTGTGGACATCTTCG
>JALSZZ010000396.1 GCA_027075825.1 Mariprofundaceae bacterium
ACCATGCCACCACTGCAGTTGCCAGCCTTCGCCTGCCAGTTGCACTTCTGCTGCGATTCCGCCGCTGCTGGCCGTGGTCTGCCGGACTACCAGTGGCGAACCGGCTTCCAGCCACTCTGGCAGGACGACACGAACATCCGGGCATTGGCGCAACACACTGCCTCCCTGCCACAGACCGCCCAGCGCAATCATCACCAGCATGGCGCCGCACAGGTACAACAGATTATTAGACGAATAAAATGCCGCCGCCCATACGCCCAGCAGGGATGCCAGCATGACCGCTCCGGGCCGCGTTATACCCAGTGACCAGCCTGCCGGTAAAGGCAGACGCAGCGCAACAAGAACATCCAGACTGCGAATCAGCCATGGTGGCAGCCGCAGATCGGCAGGATCATAAGCCATCAGGCAGGGACGGGGCGTTGTTCCACAATACGTTGCAGGGCAATCGCTGTATCACCCTGAGAGATGACCCGATGGGCAAGCGTTGGCAACCATACCTGCTGGATGTCAGCCGCCGTGACATAGGGCTGTGCATTAAGCCAGGCGTTGGCCTGTGCGGCGCGCAAGACATCACGTCCGGCGCGTGGCGATGCTCCCTGATCCAGCCATTCGCCATTGCGCGTCAAAGCCAGCAGATCAAGCAGATAATCCATGATAGCATCACTGACAGCAACGGCCATCACTTCGCTTCGGGCCTGCTCCACCTCGTCCCATGAGGTGATCGCCTCAAATGAGGACAGTTGTTCGCGGCCAGCTTCGCCAAGCAAAATGCGACGTTCGGCATCACGATCAGGGTAGCCGACGGCAATACGCATAAAAAAGCGATCCAGTTGTGATTCAGGCAGGGGGAACGTCCCCAGATGCTCCTGAGGGTTTTGTGTGGCCAGCACCAAAAATGGCTGCGGCAGGGCATGGGTTTCCCGCTCGATGCTGATTTGCCCTTCGGCCATGGCCTCAAGCAGGGCGGACTGCGCCTTGGGCGTGGCGCGGTTAATCTCGTCAGCCAGGACAATATGATGAAAAACCGGCCCGGGGTGAAAGCTGAATGACTGTTTGGCAGGCTCATAAATTTCAACGCCCACAATGTCCGCAGGCAATAAATCAGCGGTGAACTGGATACGGCCAAAATCGCTGCGCAAGCTGGCAGCCAAGGCCTGAGCCAGTGTTGTTTTACCAACACCGGGCACATCTTCAATAAGAAGATGGCCACCCGAAAGCAGGCAGGTCAGCAAGGCACGCACCACTTCCCGTTTACCGGCCAGCGCCCGCAGCAATTGTTGCTCCAGTTGCCCAAAGCGATTATTCATCTGCGTACTCAAGAGAAGCTCCTTATGGTCAGTACATAAAAAAAGCGCATCCGTGACGAACGCGCTTTTTTATCATTCATGCCGTGCTGCTGAATAATCAGCACAGGCTACGATGCCTGTTACAGCGCCCGAATCAGATCGACTGCCTCACTGGTCAGTTTTTCAATTTTCTGCTGCATGGCGCGACGCATGCGATCCACGTCTTTTTTGGGCATACCCGCCTTTTCCAGTTCATCAAAATCTTTCATGCTGGACATGGAGGCGCGCAGCTTCTTCATGATCAGCTGAACCTGCTCCATACCGGCTTTCTCTGCACCATAAGCCGGACTGATACCAACGCCCGGGAATACGCCACCTGTATTCACCACAGGGAACAGAGCAACTGCAAACAGCAGGCCCAGGATGCCTGTTTTCATTTTTT
>JALSZZ010000397.1 GCA_027075825.1 Mariprofundaceae bacterium
CACATATCGCTTGCAAAGCCTTGCAGGAACACAAAAATGACCGAATCGACGCCATCAAAATTAGTGTGAACAGGCCCTAGTCAAAAAATCCGTTTTACCTCTGCTTACACAGCATTGCAGAAAAGCAATATTACAAGTAGCAGGCCTGTGGACATATGGCATAACATCAACCACTCACGCACATGATCTGATTCGCGGTTGATGCCGCTGTGCCATCGGCTGCGTTACCATCCACCTCGTCTTGAATTACTAAATCCAAATAAAAACAGGGAGCGGTAAAAACCGCTCCCTGTCCTAGTGCAGAAGACACCCTATTCCTGAACCGGGTGGGAATATTTTTTTAGTGATCTTCTACAATTCTTGCATGATCACAGTTACTGATTAACCCAGCACCTGCTCGCCATGTGATGTAATATCAAGACCTTCGCGTTCTGCTTCTTCATCCACACGCAGTCCAATCACCAAATCGATCACCTTCAGGATCACGAATGTCACTACCGCACAATAGGCAATCGTAAATACAACTGCTTTGAGCTGCACCATAACCTGACCCCCTATGCTCACGCCTTCAGCCAGACCGGCGCCACCGAATGAGGCAGAAACAAACACGCCGGTCAAAAGTGCTCCCACGAGACCACCTATGCCATGTACGCCGAATGCATCCAGTGAATCATCATAGCCCAGCGCTTTCTTCATGAAGGCTACCGCACAAAAACACAATACGCCGGCAGCAGCACCAATCGCCAGTGCGCCAATCGGCCCGACAAAACCGGAAGCCGGTGTAATCGCCACCAGTCCGGCAACCGCTCCGGAACATGCGCCCAGCAAACTGGCTTTCCCGAAGACCATTTTTTCAGCCACGCACCATGCCAATACTGCCGTTGCAGCAGCCACCTGAGTAACCAGCAAGGCCATACCTGCAGTACCGTCTGCAGCCAGTTCAGAACCGGCATTAAAGCCGAACCAGCCGACCCACAACAGCGCTGCGCCTATCACAGTCAGCACCAGATTATGCGGCATCATTGCCTCTTTCGGATAACCGGTACGTTTCCCCAGCATCAGCGCACATACGAGACCGGCCACACCGGCATTGATATGCACCACCGTGCCGCCGGCAAAATCGAGGACACCATCATCCGCAAGAAGACCGCCGCCCCAGACCCAGTGACAAATCGGTGCATAAACAGCCAGCACCCACACACCGGTAAACAACATCACAGCGGAAAATTTCATACGCTCGGCAAATGCACCGATAATCAGAACCGGCGTAATGATCGCAAATGTCATCTGGAAGGTAGCAAACACAGATTCCGGAATAGTCCCGGACAAGGTGTCGTAACCGACGCCTGAGAAGAATGCCTTGTCCAGCCCGCCGATAAATGCTGTACCCTCACCAAAGGCCAGTGAATAACCCAGCACAACCCACAATACGCTCATCAGTGAAGCGATAGCGATGGTCTGCATACACATGGATAACACATTCTTTTTGCGCACCATGCCGCCGTAAAACAGCGCAAGCCCCGGCAGTGTCATCAATAACACCAGCGCAGTCGCTGTGATCATCCAGGCTGTATCGCCTGAATTCAATGTGGGTGCTTCTTCGGCAAATGCCATGCCCGGCAGCAACAGCGCTGCAGGAAGCATCAAACCGATTTTAGATATGATGTTTTTCATTCGTTCCTCTCCCCTCTTATAATGCATCCGCATCGGTTTCACCGGTGCG
>JALSZZ010000398.1 GCA_027075825.1 Mariprofundaceae bacterium
GCAGTAACTCCAGTCGCTCAAGCAGTTGTTCGATCCATGCTTCATCCGCTTTTGCGCCAAACATGCCGCTGGTGATATGCAAAATCTCACGTGGATTGAAAAACGGATCAAACGCCACTTCCTGCGGTACCACGCCCAGACGGCGTTTGCACCAGCCATGTTCACGGAATAAATCATGCCCCAGCAGACGGATTTGCCCGCTACCGGGGCGCACCACATCAGCAAGAATATTGATCAGTGTGCTTTTACCTGCGCCATTGGGACCAAGCAGGGCAAAAAATGAACCTTCAGGCACATCCAGCGAGACATCATCCAGCGCCTGTTTGCCACCGCGATACGTCTTGCTGACGTTTTTGATCTGTAGGGCATGGCTCATTGTGGCTGCGAACGCTGACGATGGACACCGTGAGCCACCACCATGGCTTCGATCAACACCCAGACGGCCAGCGCAAAAATCATGCTGCCGACGGCAGCCACCGTCCATTGTTCCTTGCCCAACGCCTTGATAATGCCCATCACCATGCCGGAAATCGTTGCGCCGAGTACCAGTAACATGGGCAGCAAGGTGTAAAGAATCGGCTTGCGTTTGCGATACAGGTAAATCGTCACCGTCAGCAGGGTTAAGCCAGCCAGAATCTGGTTGGTGGTGCCAAACAGCGTCCACAAAAACAGCCCGGCCGGTTTGCCGTTGACTTCAAAAAAGGCAAAAAAGCCAATAGCAGCGACAGCCAGCGTGGTCGCCACATAACGGTTTTCCAGGCCCTTGATGCCAAGGGTATTGCCGATTTCCTGAATATTAAAGCGCAGCAAACGAGCGCCGGTATCGACGCTGGTCATGGCAAACCCAACCACCACGACGCTGATAAAGGCCGCTGCATAATCCAGCGGTACGCCAAGCTGATGAATAAAATTGGCATTGCCCTGAATGAACACACCCAGTTTTTGATGCAACCCCACAGCCTTGTCCCATGAGCCATAAAAGGCTTCCCAGTCCTGCCGGTTGGAGAATGCGCCGGCAGTGGTTGCCAGCACGGCCAGCAGCGCCAGCAGGGATTCGCCGATCATGCCGGCATAGCCAATAAAGGGGGCATCCGTTTCCTTGTCCAGTTGTTTCGAGGACGTGCCGGAGGCCACCAGTCCGTGAAAACCGGACACCGCACCGCAGGCAATGACGATGAACAAAAACGGTAGTATCGGTGGCGCGCCCACGGGGTGAGGATTGACTGCCGGAGCAGCCCAGTCTGGCGACAACAGGAAAAAACCGGCCAGCATGGAGAACAGGGCCAGATAGAGTAGCAGGGAATTGAGAAAATCACGGGGCTGCAACAGCAACCACACGGGCAACACGCTGGCAATAAAGGCGTAGATCAGCAACGACCACGTCCAGGCATGGGCGGAAACGCCCGTTACCGGTGCGCTCAGGCCATAGGCTGTGGTCAGCAGCATGAGCACAAAGCCAAGGGCGATTAGCGGCCATAGCGGCAACTTTTGGCGGTACACCAAAAAGCCGATGAACATGGCGATCAGCATCAGCGAATAGGTGGGAATTACGGCTTCCGGGTGCGCAGTTGTCGGGATATTGGCGGCATTCGGAGCGGCAAACAAACCGGAAATCACCAGTACAAACACCCCCATGGCCAGTGCTACCAGGAAGAAAATCACCAGCAGGAACAATAGCCGCGTGCGTGGACTGATGACCTCGCGGGCAATCGTTCCC
>JALSZZ010000399.1 GCA_027075825.1 Mariprofundaceae bacterium
GACGGCCTGTGGGGCAATGTGCGCTGGACCGAGCAGGCGGCGCAGGCCATCCGCGACAAGCAATACAAATATATCTCCCCTGTATTCGCTGTGAAAGACGGTGCAGCCGTGCGGCTGATCGGCGCAGGCCTGACCCACTACCCCAACCTTACCAGTTTACACCCCGTTGCCAACCGGCAACACAAGGAGAATGCGATGGACGAACTACTCGAGCGGTTGCGCTATATGCTCAACCTGCCTGCGCTGGCTACCGCTGAGGAAATCAAGGCGGAGCTGGACAAGGGCTTTGCCATGCTCAAGGGCAAGCTGGGCGAGGCAGCGGCGAATGCCGAACGCCTTGACGAACTGGCAGCCTGCATGACGCAGACGGCTGGCAATGCCAGCGGCGGCGATTTTGTGCCGCGTGCGGAATTTGACCGTGTGGCCGGGCAACTGCGCCATCTCAACGAACGACTGGAACAAGAGCGCGTCGAAGCAGCGGTGAATGCGGCGCTGGAAGCTGGCGTGATTGCGCCTGCCTCGCTGGCCTGGGCGCGGGATTATTGCCGCAAGGATGCCGAAGGCTTTGCGCAGTTCTGCGCCAATTCGGCGAAAGTGATCCCGTTGGGTGAAGAGCAGAAGGCAGAGGACAGAGGGCAGAAGACAGAGGGGGCGCTGAGCGCTGAGGAACTGGCTGTATGCAAGCAACTGGGAGTGAATCCGGAAGCGTTTGCCAAAACAAAGGAAGGGGATGAATCATGGCAGCATTAACACAGGATCGAAACACCGCCGCCCGCAGCGGTCAGCAACTGGCGCTGCCAGTGGCAGCGGCGACTGTTATTTATATGGGATCAATGGTGGCCGTGGATGCGGCTGGCAACGCCGTGCCTGCCAGCGATACGGCGGGCCTGAAGGTGGTTGGTCGCGCCATGCAGCAGGTGGATAACAGCGCAGGCCTTGCCGGTGATCTGACCGTGCAGGTGGATCGGCTGGCGGCGTTCAAGTTTGCCAACTCGGCGACCGTGCCGGTGACTGCCGCCAATCTTTTTCAGCCGGTGATGGTGGCGGACGATCAGACAGTGGCCGCTACCAGCACCAACAGTATTGCTGCCGGGGTTGCCGTGCAGATTGATCCGGACGGTGTCTGGGTCGAGATCAAGTAAAGGGGTAATATATGATCGTTAATGCAGCAACATTGCAGGCGGCGCAAACATCATTCAACACGCTGTTTAATGATGCTTTCAAGGCTGTTGAAAGCCAGTATCAGGCGGTGGCCATGGATGTGCCATCCAACACGGCAGCCAATGATTACAAGTGGCTGGGGCTGATGCCTGGCTTGCGTGAATGGCTGGGCGACAAGGTGGTGCATAATCTTTCGGTGAACGGCTACTACCTGAAGAATCAGGACTATGAACAGACCGTTGGCGTGGATCGCAACGACATCGAAGATGATCAACTGGGGATTTACGCGCCGCTATTTTGCAATCTTGGTGATCTGGCCGCTGTGCATCCTGATGTGCTGATCTATACAGCGCTGACGCTGGGCTTTACTACCGGCGTTTGCTTTGATGGCCAGCCGTTCTTCAGCCTGAACCATCCGCTTGACGGCAATGATCCGGCGGCTGGCGTGTATGCCAACCGGCCTGCTGTGAACGGCACCGGTGATGCGTGGTTCCTGATCGATGATTCCCATCCGATCAAGCCAATGATCTTCCAGAAGCGCAAGGATTATAC
>JALSZZ010000400.1 GCA_027075825.1 Mariprofundaceae bacterium
CGTATTGCCGAACTGAAGCGTCGCCGCGCCGCCATTGATGCCGAAATTGCACGCATTGCCGCTGGCGATGTACCGTTGCTGAACGATACAGCGGTGAAAGACCGTTTTTTGCAGTTCAGTCAGATTGCCCGTGAATTGTTGTCGGATTTTCGTGAGGTGGAACAGAATTTTCGTGGTCTGGATCGTCAGGTGCGGGAGCGCATCGCGCTGTGGGAAGGCGCGCGTGGCGATTTGCTGGAGCAGATTCTGGGCGAGCGCGATGCCATCACCGATTCGGATCAGGGGCGAAATTTCCATGCCTTCTGGGATTTTTTGATGTCGCCGCAGCGGCAGGAAGAGCTGTCGCAACTGCTTGACAAGGTGTTGCAACTGGATGCCGTGAACGAACTCCGGCCTGATGCCCGCATGCGCCGCATTCATTACGACTGGCTGAGTGCTGGCGAACATACCCAACGCACGGTGGCCATGCTGTCGCAGCAATTGCGCCGCTTTCTCGACGATCAGGCATGGCTGGAAAATCGTCGCATCATGGAGATTCTGCGCAATATCGAAGGCAAGGCGCTGCAGCTTCGTGATCAGCCTCCTGCGGCGCGGGATTTCATGAGCATGGACGGCAACAGTTGCAGTATCGAACTGGTGCTGGAGCGTCCGCTGTATTGTCCGCCCCTGCGTCATCAGTTGCAGGCGGCGATGATTGAGGAAGGCGAGGCTGCACTGGATACCAGTCTGTTATTTTCACAAGTGGTAATCGACAGTAGCCGCATCCGGGCCAATATGCGCCGGGCACTGCGTGCGCACCGCCAACTGAGTATGGCAGAATTCTGTGAACAGTTTCCGCTGCAACAGGGGCTTGCCGAGTTGGTAAGCTGCCTGCAACTGGCAGAAAGCATGAACAGCACGGTGGACGAATCCGTCACTGAAACGATCCGCTGGTGTCATATTGATGAAAACGGTCAGGAACACTGGCGGCAGGCGCACCTGCCGCGCATCATTCTGATGGCATAGCGCCTCAGTCCGGAGCAAATAGCTGTGAACGAACGGGAAAAAAACGAACAGGAAAACCGGCAACCAGAACTCTCAATGGTGGTGATACCGCTGTTAAAGGGTGTGGTGTATCAGGAGATCCACAGCGCCATCTGGCATGATTTGTTGCGTCTGCAGGGGGCGGTGCGTGATTATGTGGCGGTGCTTGGACTGGAGCTGATGATTGATGAGGCAGAGGGCTATGCCTTTCTGCGTTCGTTCATTCATGACGACGATGCGCAGAGCCCGCGCATTCCCCGCCTGATCAGCCGCCGCCCGTTGTCCTTCCCTGTCAGTTTATTGCTGGCGCTGCTGCGCAAGCGGCTGGCAGAAGCTGATGCCCTGGGCGGTGACACGCGTCTGGTGCTGAGCCGCGAACAGATCGTCGAAATGATGCGTTTGTTTTCTCCCGATGCCAGTAATGAAGCAAAACTGACGGACAAAGTGGATGCCCACATTAAACGGGTAACAGACATGGGCTTTTTGCGCCGTCTCAAAGCAGAGCAGGGGCATGCCGGCGAACATTACGAAGTACGGCGCATTCTCCGGGCCTTTGTGGATGCCCAGTGGTTGCAGGATTTTGATGCGCGTCTGGCCGCTTATCAGCAATGGATACAGAACGATGAATGAACACATGCCTTCTTCGGCCACTGAAACAGATCACAGCCTCGCCGGTTTTCGTCTGCAA
>JALSZZ010000401.1 GCA_027075825.1 Mariprofundaceae bacterium
CGTGATCAAAAGAATGCTTCAGGTGCTGAAGCTTGTCTTCCACATACTGCTTCAATGCATCCGTTAAATCTACGTGATGTCCGGTAATGGATAGTTGCATAGAGATTACCTCCACTATAATCAGGGGCAGCCCACACAGGCCACTTCCCGGGAAAGCCGTGCCAGACAAAACACCAGCGCCATACAACGACTAGTGCTGCCTCAAAGCACCTTTCCGGCACCCCTGCCAACAAGGCAGGGTACAGCCAAAAACAGGAAATGCAACTTTCTGGTGAAAGTTGCATTTGATCAGCTACGTTTACCTGCCCCGATGCTGAAAACAGAAAGGCAGGTAAACAGCTACTTGTTATTCACTTGTTGTATCACCAGCAAGAAGCCGGGGCAGTTCTCCGCTTTCGTACAGCTCCGAGACAATATCACAACCGCCAACAAGCTCACCACGAATATAAAGCTGGGGAATCGTTGGCCAGTCGCCATAGCGTTTAATGCCTTCACGAATGGCATCATCCAGCAGCACATTAACAGCGGCATATTTCACACCGCAGCGATCAAGAATAGCCACCACACGCTGAGAGAAACCACACTGCGGAAACTCCGGTGTACCCTTCATAAACAGGATGACCTCATTCTCCCGAACAACCTGGTCAATCTGTTTCAATACTTCTTCCACGGAACCTCCATCGTCATCGTTCCTGTAATAAAACCAACGCTGGCCGCATGATCTGGTGGGCCCACCAGGACTCGAACCTGGAACCAACCGGTTATGAGCCGGTAGCGCTAACCAATTGCGCCATAGGCCCGCAAGGGGCGGCAGGATAGCAAGCAGTGAATGATTGGCAACGACAGGAGCGCCGGATACTGCCGCGCCCTGCTGCCGATCACGCCCTTTAGCGCCTGCGTGTGCCCATCACAATAAAAAAAGCAGCCCCGGAAGGCTGCTTTTTCTGGCTTGTTGACGCTGAACCGCCTACAACTTGTCAGCTTCTTCTGCCAGATAGCTGGCAACACCATCGCCTGATGGCACCATGCCTTTATCGCCTTTGTTCCAGCCTGCCGGGCAGACTTCGCCATGCTCTTCGGTGAATTGCAGTGCATCAATCATGCGCAACATTTCATCAATATTGCGACCAAGTGGCAGATCATTCACCACCTGATGACGAACCACGCCATCTTTATCGATCAGGAAAGAACCACGGAAAGCCACACCGGCATCAGCAAACTCGACATCGTAGGCCCGACAAATCTCGTGTTTGACATCAGCCACCAGCGGATAAGCAACTTCACCAATACCACCTTCATTCACAGCGGTATTGCGCCACGCCAGATGCGTAAACTGGGAATCGATTGAACAACCAATCACCTGTACGCCACGCGTCTCAAATTCCCTGATGCGATGATCAAAGGCAATCAGTTCGGAAGGACAGACAAAGGTGAAATCCAGCGGATAAAAGAACAGCACAACATATTTGCCTTTGTAGTCAGACAAGGAAAAAGATTCGTTAATCGAACCGTCGGCCATCACGGCAGCGGCGGTAAATTCCGGGGCTTGTTTGCCAACCAAAACGCTCATTAAACACTCCTGGAGGGGAATTGCATCCTCAGATGCAGACGTACAAGACGCATGAACTGCGCGCCATGCCGCCAAGTGAGGCATACGTTGCCCGCCATCGTAATGATGTCAAGCACAGGCAAAAGATGGAAAACGAAGACA
>JALSZZ010000402.1 GCA_027075825.1 Mariprofundaceae bacterium
GCCTTGAGTTGGGTTAATCGATGGTTTGCCATCTCCTCTCCTTATTTTCGTACAATCAATTCATGAACGCCGTCACCCAGCGCCCGCAATGCTTCAACATGATAGCCTTGCTCTTCGCAGGAAGCAGGCACATTGTTCAGTGGCTCGCCTTCCTTCAGGTGAACCACTAACTGCTCACCTGCTGCCATCCTGCTCAGTGCCAGTTTGACCTTGACGAAGGTCATGGGACAGGTTTCTTTGGTAATATCAAGTATCTTGCTCATCAACAACGCGCCTCAGATAAAAATAATATGGGCATCTTCAGATTCATTCAGGAACGTAGCTACGCCAACCACATCCTCGACCTCATCCACCAGATCCTCCTGCCTCAGGCCGAGAATATGCATGGCCATCTCGCAGGCGTAAATACGCACGCCCAAAGCCGAGGCAGCTTCAATCAGTTCCGGCAGGGTCGCCACATGATTCTTTTTCATCATGCCCTGCATCAGCTTCGGACTGATGCCGCCAAAATTCAGCCGGGACAGCGGCAGGGTATGGCGGCCACCCATGAGAAAATTAAAGGCACGGGAAAGCACATCCTTGCCCAGCCAGCTTCGCCCCTGCTGTTTTTTCAGCACATTCAACCCCCAAAAGGTGAAAAACATGGTGACTTCACGATTCGTCGCCATGGCACCAGTGGCAATCGTATAGGCGGCAATCACTTTGTCATAATCACCACTGAAGCAGACAATCGACAATTTTTTCTTCTCTGTCATCAAATACCATCTCCCTGTTCGCCTTCGCCCAAAGGCCGGCTTAATGATGTCACATGCAAACCACATTCCGAGGCAACATCATCCTGCTCCCACCACCAGCGTCCGGCACGCGGATTCTCACCCACGGTGATCGGGCGGGTGCAGCATTCGCAGCCAATGGAGTGGTAATGACGATCCAGCAGCGCATTGTGCGGCAACTGGTATTGCCGAATAAATGCCATGACCTGCTGCCACGACCAACTGGCCAGCGGATTATATTTGATCCGCCCATAAACCGGATCATCCTCATCCACGGTTGCCAGTGCAGCGCGGCTGTCAGATTGCTCCGCCCGGCGACCGGTGATCCATGCCTCATAGCCCTGTAACGCTCGTTGCAACGGTGCTACCTTGCGCACCTGGCAACAGCGCTTGCGCGCCTCAAGGCTATGACGAAAAGCGTTAATACCATCTTCAGCAACCATGGATTCCACCGCATGGCAATCCGGAAAGATCACCTGAACGCGCATATTATAATGCCTCTCCACAGCTTCAATCGCCTCATAGGTTGCCTGCGGCAGGCGACCGGTATCCAGGGTCAGCACGGCAATATCCAGCCCTGAACGATGAATCAGCTCCAGTAATACTGCACTTTCGCCGCCGAAGCTGCATGGATAGACCAGCTTCTGACCATGTCGTGCATGCGCTGTGCGCAATACTTCCAGCGATTGTTCAATATGTTCTTGCATTTCCTACTCCAGCCAGGATAACTGCGGCCACCAGTATGTTACCATCAACAAAAATAACACCGCTGCTGCCAGCGACATCCCCGAGCCATAGCGCAACATGGCCGCAGCGCGCACATGGCCTGTGGCAAAAATCATGGCATTCGGCGGCGTTCCCATTGGCAGAATAAAGGCAAAACCGGAGACAATACCAATCAACAAGGCAATCATCACGGGCGATACATCCATACTCAGTCCCAGCGGTATCGCTACAGGTAGCAGAATAGCCACGGCTGCGGCATTGCTTACGCATTCGGTGAGCAGCAATGTCATCACCGTCAGCAACAACAGCAATTGCCACAGGCTCATCTCAGCGGGTAAAAACTGTTGCGCCAGCCACAGGCCAGCGCCCGTATCCGCCAGCGCCTTGCCCACCGCAATCGCACCGCCATACATTAACAACACGCCCCAGTTGACGTGGGATTCCACGTCATTCCAGCTCACCAGCCGCAGCGCAAACATCAGCACCACCGCCAGCAGGGCAATATTAGCCAGACCCACCTGGTGTCCGGCCGTCACCCAGGCCATCATGGTGGCCAGCAACAAGCCACCCATCAGCCGTGCGGAAAAACTCAGCTCGCCATATTCCAGCAATCGCGCCTGAATGTTTTGCTGCGCTTCCTGCATATTGATACTCACCCCACGCTGCATCCGCCATAACTGGAAAATGGCAACCAGCAGCATGCCTGATACCAGCGGCAAGGCGGCCATCGTCCATTGCGCAAAACTGAACGACTTACCGCTCAGTTCGCCCAGCAGTGCCAGTGCCAGCGGCCCGCGGGCACCACCGAGCAAGGTTGTCACACCGCCGATAATGGCTCCCCAGGCAACGGCAAAAAACAGGGCCTGCGCATACGGATGACCATCATGTAAACGCAGACTGCGCACTGTTGACCAGACAATCGGAAGAAAAACCGCTGCCACGGCATGCTCAGGCATCACACAGGCCATGGCTGCCGGTAGCAGCAGCATGGTCAGCAACAGCTTTTCCCGGCTATGCCCCAACCGGGCAAGCACCAGCAAAGCCAGGTACTCGGAGAGTCCGCTTTTCATCACCCCGGCAGCCAGCATGAAGGCACCGAGGATAAAAAACACCGCCGGATTGCCAAACAGCGCAAACACCTCAGCCGTTGGCATAACCTTCAGCATCGGCAACAGCGCAATACCCAGCAATGAGGTGACGGACAAGGGCAATAACTGCGTCACCCACAACACCAGACACAAGGCAAAGATCAGCAAGGCATGCCAGCCAGCCGGCGAAAGCCCTTCGGGTGCAGGCAGTTGTACCAGTCCCCAGGTCACCAGAAAAAGTGCTGATAAAGCCGCAAAAGGCGCACTGCGGTTGAGTAACAAGCGCCCCGTGGTCACAGATGGCGCGGATGCCTGCCCGTTCGCTGTATGTTGTACCCTGAGATGGCGGCGCAACAGATCAAACCAGCCTTCAAACCTGCGACCCATGCCGGTATCCACCAGTCGCTGGCCAAGACTGGGTAGCCCGCCATCCAGCACCCTGCTTTCCATGGGGGTCATCACCCGCCCCATATGACGCAAGCGATGCATGGGGAAATCAGCGCGCTTGAGCAGCGCGTATTGCTCCAGCAACAGCCACTCCATGGTTGCCAGTGACGGTGGTTGCTGCCCGGCCAGCGGCGTCTCCGGCAACGGGCGAAAAGGCAGCAGCAATGGCACAACACCGGCATCAACCAGCGCTTTCATGCCACTTCGGGTTGCTTCGGCATCTTCCAGCCCGGCGATTAAATGGCTGACCACCGCACCGCCGCGAAACACCGTGCGCGCATGGCGCAATGCCTTCCAGATCGCCTGCTGACCACCATAGCGGGCTTTCCCCGGGCAGACCTCGGCAAACACCTCCGGACTGGCCACCTCCAGATTGCAGATAAATATATCCAGTCCGGCGGCATACAACTCGTCAATCACGCTGCAATCGTCCGGGGCGACTGTCTCCAGGGCGATTTGCCGATGCCCCAGATGACGGCGCAGCAAAGCCACCAGCGGCACGATCTGCTTCAATCCGCGATCAGCATTATCCCGTGAAAAACCGTGATACAGATAGACGGTTTCCACCTCGCGTTCAGCAATGGCAGCCTGCACGACTTCCACCAGTTCCAGCGGATCGCGCATCGCCGGATCCCCCTGATTCAACAATGAATCAAAGTGACAATACTGACACGCCTCGCCGCTACGGGAGAAAAAACCACAGCCAAGCATCGGCTGCAACAGCAACAGGTTTTCATGCAGGGCGGAAAACTGCCCCATGCGATGCCCCAGCCGCGTTTGCTGACGATAAAATGCTGGCACAGGCAATAATTGCACATCCAGTATTTCATTCCCGTGCTGCAAACGGGCGCAGCCCTCAGCCTCCAGTGGCTCCAGGCTGATGGGACTGTGCTGCGTATAAGGTTGCGCCACTGGCACGGTGCAAAAATGCCCGCTCGGCAGCCGCACATTGATCACGGTTTCAGCGGCATTGGCCTGCGCAATCCACAGGCCTGCCTTGCCTAAACCTTTCGGCAGCATCACACCAAGGGTGGCCAGGGCCAGTTTGGTGCGTCCGGGATTGTCAAACAGGCGTTGCGCTTCGGCTTCGCCCATGACGATACTCAGAATTCACTGACCTTTTTGACGTGAATTCGCCATTGCGTGTCAGAGATTTTCTCTTTGGCCAGAATGTTCTGCCCTTGTTCTTCCAGCGATAAAGGCACATTTTCAATCGGCGCGCCGTCATCCAGAATCACCAGCAACTCCGAACCCAGTGGCATCGGGGTCATGCGGATTTTCGTTTTCACGAAGTTCATCGGGCAGGCCACGCCGCTGAGATCCAGCAAAGGTGTTGTGTCATCGCTTTCTGCTGGCGGATCAGCAGGCTTTGTTGCCGCTTGCCTTACCTCCGGCACAGCAGCAAAGCGCTTGCCAGCCAGTTCCAGCCATGGTGCAACAGTATCGCGCAGGGCGTGCATGCTGGCGCCAGGATCATTGAAATCGACGTTCATCATCGCCTGTTGCACGGCCTGCAAGCCCTGCATCACTTCACCATCAGCCATCGCCTGAGCCGCCAGCATCAGGAATACAGTGGCATCATCTTCCGGTGCTTCGCCATAAGCCACCAGAAAAGCGCGTGCCAGCGATGTCGCGCAACGCCGCAACGCTACCCCGGCATCCTGCCAGAACATGGCATCCAGATGCGCCCGCGCCATCAGCCATTCATATTCCGCTTCAGACATCAGGGCATCGCTCATCGACAACACAGCGCCAGCGCATTCACCCTTCTTGTTGCCTTTGGTGTTGAACGCTTCGTTTTCACTCCAGTCATAGACCAGACCTTCCACATCGCCCTCAGCCGCGCCAAAGTCAGCAAGAATGGCATTCACGCCATCAGCGCCGAGCCGGCTTGCCCATTCGTGCAGGCTTTCCTGCGGTTGACGCTGCTCGCGAAAAGCACGCAGCACGGCAACGCCTGCCTCCGGTGCATGTCGTGCCGGTATAGCCACAGTGGCAAAGGCCATGGCTTCACCACCACGGCCAGAGCCGCCAATATGCAACTGATAATGCGGCACAGCACGCCCCTGCACTTTCTTCGCCAGACCATGAAAACCGAGATCGGCCACATGATGCCGGGCACAGGAATGCTGGCAGCCCGACATTTTGACATTCAGCCCGGCCAGCGCAGCATCCTTCTCAAATTCCTGCAACAGGGGACGAATGGCTTCAGCCAGCCCCCGGCTGGAGGTAATGCCCAGACGGCAGGTTTCGGTACCCGGGCAGGCAACCACATCGGTAATACCACAGGCACGTTCGCCACTTAAGCCAGCAACGGCCAGCGCTTTCAGCGCGTGCTCAAGGCGCTCCTCAGCAATGCCGGTGATCACCATGCCTTGCTCTGTGGTGACACGCAGGCCACTGGCATCCACCTGACGACACACATCGGCAATCGCATGGCATTGTTCCGGCGTTAAATCGCCACGGAAGATATTCAGTAACAAGGCTGCGTTACCATCGTGTTGCGTGATGACACCATTGGCAGGCATTGTCAGTTCCTGTAAAGGTTCACGCCATGCGGCACCTGGCATCAGTGGTTGCCGACGATGAAGCGCCTCAATCACAGCTCGCTGCTTGCGATATTCCGCAATAAAGCCTTCAGCCCCCAGCTTTTGCGCCACATATTTCAGACGCGCACGGGCACGGCGCTTGCGGTCGGAATACTTGAAATGCATGCGCATCAGGGCTTCGCCAACCAACAGCATATCACCCTCGGGGATGAATGACTCCAGCAGCAAGGCCCCCATCGGCTGTGAGGAAAGCCCGCCTGCCGCCCATACACGAAAGCCCGCTTGCCCGTCATGCCGGGTCGCGACAAAACCCACATCATGCATGCCACTTAAACCACAATCCGTATCGCAACCGGAAAAGCTCACCTTGAATTTGCGCGGAAACTGCTGTGCCAGCGGATGGCGCAAAAAATATTCAGCAAAGGTGCGGGCATGAATGCTGACATCGGTGTGTTCAGCCGGACACACGCCAGCCAAAAAACAGGAACTGACATTGCGCACCGTGTTGCCACAGGCTTCGCGTGTGGTCAGCCCGGCGGCATCCAGCGCCCGCAAAAAGGCCGCCGTGTTTTTCAGGTCAACAAAATTCGCCTGAATATCCTGCCGGGTCGTGATATGCACCAGTTTGGGCATATCCATTTCACCCGCCCAGCGGGCAACGCAATCGCCAATCACATCAAGCTGTTCCGGTGTCAGATTACCACCAGGCAATTTGACGCGCACCATGTGTACGCCCTCTTGCCGCTGACCATACACGCCCATCTGCAAACGAAACGGCGTAAAGCGTTCTTCGGTCATGTCGCCATTCAAAAAAGCCTGCAAGCCTGCTTCATATTCATCGACATCCGCCGTTTTTGCAAATTCAAAGGTTTTCATCCGTTATCCCAGTTTAGCTGCCTGAATCTCGCAGCTTTGTTCGTAGGTATGCAGTTCGGTGATCGTCGGGCTGGCGCCACACAAGGCACAGGCCGGATCCTTGCGCAAACGCAGCTTCTTCCATTCCATGCGCATGGCATCAAAGGTCATCAGGTAGCCGGAGAGGGATTTGCCAATACCCAGCAATTCCTTGATCACTTCCACCGCCTGAATCGTGCCGACCGCACCCGCCAGGGCGCCAAGAATCCCGGCTTCAGAACAAGATGGTACCATGCCAGTCGGTGGCGGCTCAGGATAAAGGCAACGGTAGCACGGGCCTTCCTTGTCCTGATGCGGCTTGAAGGTCGTCACCTGACCATCAAAACGAAACATGGCTCCAGAGACCAGCGGCTTGTTTTCAAAGAAA
>JALSZZ010000403.1 GCA_027075825.1 Mariprofundaceae bacterium
GTAATCCGCTCGGAGCCGTGCCACCAAGGCCCAGATCTTCCGCCGTCGGCCATACTCCCAGATTATAGAAACCCAGATCGTATATCAGAGGTTTTACTGTCAGCACGAGATTATTGGATGCATGGGCTGATGCCACAATGGCTCAAAAAGCAATTCAACGAAGCCGCTTCTAATGCGGCACATTCTCCAGATCAACAGCAACGATTTTTGAAACACCGGGCTCGGGCATGGATACGCCGATCAGGCGATCGGCCTTCTGCATGGTTATCTTGTTGTGCGTAATGGACAGAAACTGCACACGATCGGCAAGCTCGCGCACCATATCAGCAAAGCGTCCGACATTGGCATCATCCAATGGTGCATCCACCTCATCAAGCACACAAAACGGTGCCGGCTTGATCTTGAAAATGGAAAATACCAGCGCCACCGCCGTCAGCGCCTTTTCACCACCCGAAAGCAGGGTAACATCCTGTAAACGTTTGCCCGGTGGCTGGGCTATCACTTCTACGCCGGCAGTCAGCACATCATCTGAATCCAGCCTCAATTCAGCTCGTCCACCGCCAAACAGCTGGGGAAAGGTCTGCTTGAAATAGGCGTTGGTCTGTTCGAATACTTCCTTGAAACGCTGTCGCGTGGTGCGATCAATGCGGCCAATGGTGTCGGATAATGTGGCCAGGCTTGTTTCCAGATCCGATACCTGTCCCGCCAGAAAACTCTCGCGTTCACTGGCCTGTTCGAACTCCTCGATGGCCAGCAAATTCACCGGCCCGAAACGACCCAGCCTCTCTTCCAGTTCACCGGCACGTTGCATCATCGCTTCGGCATCCAGCTCTTCGTCAGCCATGTCGATGCGTTGCAGCAAATCGGCAGCAGTGCTTTGGCAGCGTGTCTGAATCTCGGCTTCCAGATCCTGTAAGCGCGTTTCACCCTGTGCCTGTTGAACCTCAATACCCTGTCGATGTTCTGCAGCCAGCTGCAGATGTTGCCGAGCCTGTCGTTCACCACGCTCGGATTCATGTTGCAACTGCTGCAGCATATGCCCCCGACTGCGCACCTCGTTCATCGCCTGATGCGCCTTTTCCACATCCCCGACAGCACACGCCAGCTGCTGATCCAGCCCATCCTGGTCCCTTGCTTTATCCAGCTCTTCTTCAACTTGTCGTTGTCGTACTCTATCGTTCTCGATCTGCACATTCAGACGATGTTCTTCCTTTGACAACCGCTCCAGCTCCCTCAACAGATTATCACGCGCCTGTGAAAACAGCGCCATGGCCTGATCAGCCTGAGCCAACATGTGACGGGCCTGCGCCAGCTCCTGCTCGGCCTGCCGCACCACCCCATTCTGATTGTTCAACTTGTCTTCAGCCCGATCCAGCACCCGCTGGTCCACATGAACAGCCTGCTCCAGCTGTGACAACCAGTGTTTGCGCTCTTCAGCAACTGCCGCCAAATCACTTTGCAAACGCTGTTGATGACTCTGTAATGATTCAACCTCTGCCTGCAACCGTCCGACTGCAGCAACCACCCCGTGAAATTCACTCTCACTTTGCGTGGCAGCCAGATGAGCCTGTTGCCAAACCTGCTGCTGTAATTCCAGCCCATGTTCCGCTTTCTCAAACTGCTGCTTCTCCTGAGCCAGCACTGCTTCTTCCCTCACCATTTGCGATTCGGCATCACGTAATTTGCGCTGTATTGCCAGCTGCCTGGC
>JALSZZ010000404.1 GCA_027075825.1 Mariprofundaceae bacterium
CGGTAGAGCACGTCCTTGGTAAGGACGGGGTCGGAGGTTCGATTCCTCTCGGCAGCACCAGCAAAATCAACGGCTTACCCGCATATTTGTACTGTCTCATTAGGCACACGGCGGCAGGAACATGCCGTGAACCGGCACCGAAAGTGGTGCACGAGCGGTGCACTCTGTTCCCGCCCCGTTCATGCCGCCATCATCATCGCGCCGCGAGGTTTCGGCTTCCATCCTACCACGGCGATCGCCCTGTCGGTGAGTGACACGGCGAGGGTGACATCCGCCGTCTGCGCGGATGTGCCGGAAGCTGCTTTGCTTTGCATGCGCACCTCGACCGCGTTCGCATCGGCCGCACTCTGCACCGTTCCTTCGTCGGTCCAGCCGGAGCCGGCAGTTGGATTGCCACTGCCGTCCCGGCATCCACCGAGCGCGAGCATGAGTTCGCCAGCAACGCTCGGCGTGTAGCTGGCGGAAATGCTGGTGGCGCCCGCATCCGACACGGCATTTGCCGCGCCCCCTGCTGCCCCCGCCGTGTCGAGGATATCGGCGGCATAGCCGGCGAAATCTCGCGACTTCGATGCGGACATCGAAACCACGATGGTCTGCGCTCCCGTCGGGCCGACGCCGGCATCGAGGGTCGCCACGAACACGCCGATCTTCCCCGAGCCGTCGACCTTCGACTGGGCTTGCACGGTCATCGCCGTGCCGCCGAACGTCACGCTGGTGACTGTCGGGGAGGGATTGCCGGTCGATCGGTAGATGCCGATCACGTGCACGGCTGCGCCTGCCGCCCTCGTATGGGACCAGGTATAGCTCGCCTGATCCACCGTGGCGTCGAGGGTGTAGGGGGTCTTGGTCCCGACAGCGAGCGCCATTAGATGACCCTCAGAATGATCGGGAAAGTCTCTCCGTACCCGGGCCAGGCGGACCAGCTCGAGCCGCCGTCGGTGCTTTTTTCCACCGTCCAGCCCGGCAGCCTGTCAACGAGTGTGACGGTTCCGCCGAGCTCGAGAGCGAGAGCCTTGCCCTCGTTGTGGGCCTGCATGATGTACTCGTTTGCGCTAGGACTGCTCACCTCGAGATAATAGGTGGAACCGGCCGTGAGCGTGACCTGCGCGGACAGGCCGGCTTCGGCACCACCGCGATACTCGCCCGCATCGCTGGACGAGGGCGCATTCAGCGAAAACGTATCGCCTGGGAAAGTGGCCGTCGCGAGCACCGTCCCGGCGCTGTTTTTCAGTTCGTCCGTAAGATCGCCGGGGCTCGACACGTTGCGGAATGCGATCATCCACACCCGGTCCACCGTGAGGCTCGGGTAGGTGGACGGAATCTGGAACCTCATCCGCCCGCGGGTCTGGCCGCCGATGGTGTCGCGGGACGACGACTGCCCAGCGATTGTGCACGGCCCATAAGCCATGTCATCGCTGTAGCGGATCAGCAGTTGCGACGTGTTGTCCTCGCTTCCGCTTGCCTTGAGCTGCCTCCACCCGCTCCCATCGGGATTCCAGCGGGCCTGCCACTCCCAGCCCCAGACGGGGCCGCCCCTGCGAGCGCGATCCGACGCGTAGAGCATGTCCGTGTTGAAGGCGATGCGCTCCTGCACCGCCACGCCGTTGCGCACGCCGGTGTGCACCAGAACCACGGCCAGCAGCTCGCCGGCAGATACGCTCACCGGGCTTTGCAGTGCCCACCAGGTGTAATCCTGATTGGCC
>JALSZZ010000405.1 GCA_027075825.1 Mariprofundaceae bacterium
TCTTCGCCATGCACATGCGCAGCATAATAAGGATCATGCGCGGCAATCACCACCTGCACGCAGTGAATGCGCGGCTCTGCGGCCAGTGAACGCAGGCTGTGACAAATCAGCGCCTGCCCTTCAAGTTTCAGGTATTGTTTGGGTATATCGCTGCCAAAGCGCAAACCACTGCCTGCTGCCAGCAACAAGGCGGCAATCATTGGGGAGCGAGATGTCATAGCCCTCGGCCTTCATAACCGGGAATGGCAGATTCATCGACCTCATCAATCTGATCTTCTTTTACAAACTGTTGCGCATAACGCAAATACACTTTTTCACGTACAAAAACATCGAACAAATCCGGGTCGATATGATGATCCAGCTTCATAAAGCCGAGAATGCGCAGGCATTCGGACAGCTTTTTGCCTTTTTTGTAAGGACGGTCGCAGGCAATCAGCGCTTCGAAAACATCAGCAATGGCCATCATACGCGCTGGTACTGATAGCTGTTCCCGCGTCAGTCCGCGCGGATAGCCTTTGCCATCCATACGTTCGTGGTGACCACAGGCAAACTCCGGCACTTGCTGCAAATGACGCGGAAACGGCAGGCCGTCCAGCATTTTGATGGTAGCATCCATATGCTGATTGATAATCTTGCGCTCCTTCGGTAGCAGTGTTCCTTTGGGGATTTGCAGGTTTTCGCATTCATCATCACTGAGCAGTGGCCGTGGGCCATCGCATGTGTCATAGGTCTGTGTGCCAATATCGGCGACCCGTTGCTGATCTTCTTCGCGCATGAACTCACCACCAATATTGCTACGGTGGAGAAAGCGCCGCTGTTCCTCAAGTTCATCCAGTTGCGCTGCCCTGGCCGTCAGGCATTGCTGTGCCACTTCTTCCACTGTGCAGCCCCGGGCTTTGGCCAGTTCCTGTTGCAGCCAGTGAATCTGCTGGTCCCGTTTGAGGATTTCAAAGCGCGCATCCACCGTTTCGATACGATCATGAATGGTTTCCAGCTTGGTTGCTTTATCCATGATGTGTTCCGGGGTGACGATTTTGCCGCAGTCGTGCAGCCAGGCCGCCGTTTTCAGGGCATAAATTTCTTCTTCGCTCATATCGAAGTCGCGCAGCGGGCCTTGCTGCGTGGCAATGGTGGCTTCTGCCAGCATCATGGTCAGTTCCGGTACTCGCCGACAATGACCGCCGGTGTAAGGAGATTTATCGTCAATGGCGGTAGCGATAACTTCGACAAAGGCTTCAAAAAGTCGCTGTAAGTCGTTGATCAGCGCTTTGCCGGTCAGGCTGACGGCCGCTGTTGCAGCCAGGGCTTCGCCAAAACGACAATCTGCCTCACTGAATGCCTCGACTTCACCAGTGTCTTCGTTAATGCGGTTAATCAGTTGCAATACGCCAATAACATCGGATTCGTGATTGCGCAAGGGAAGCGTCAGAAAGGATTGCGAGCGATAACCGGTGTGTTCATCAAAGCGGCGGGTGCCGGAAAAATCAAAGCCCTGTGCAGTATAGGCATCGCGGATATTGACGACTTCAGAGTGCAGAGCACAATGGGTGACGACGGTGCTTTCATTGGGTCGTCCCTGTTCGTCGTGCAGCGAAACAGGTGGCAGCGTTACCGGGTTGCCTGAGGTTCCCCCCATGTAAAATCCCAGAGAGTCATTCACCAGTACTTCAAAACGCAGTTCATCGCCTTGCCTGATATACA
>JALSZZ010000406.1 GCA_027075825.1 Mariprofundaceae bacterium
CCCAGGGCGTTTACCGCAAAAGCCAAATCGGGGCGGTCTTCACTTTCATCCACACGAGTATAGGCGGCGGTGTTGATCACGATATCGGGTTTGAGCGCCAAAAGGGCTTGATGCACGCTTTGTACATCGCGCACATCCAAATTTGCGCGCGTCAAAGGAAAAACTTCTATCCTTCTTTGAGCCTGCAAAACTCGTACCAAATCGGTACCTAACTGTCCATTCGCTCCAATCACGGCCACCTTCATCGCCAACCTCGCTCATAGACACGTGAATAGTACTCACGGTATTCTCCCGAAATGACCCGTTCCAGCCAATCCTGATGCTCAAGATACCAATCCACCGTGCGCCTTAAACCTTCTTCCAGAGGCATAAGAGGCTTCCACCCAAGTTCCGTCTGAATCTTGGTGGAATCCAAAGCATAACGATAATCATGTCCAGGGCGGTCTTTGACGAAGGTGATAAGACTCTCAAACTCCTCTACAGGCCTGTTCAAACGGTTGGCTAATATTCGGCACAAATACCTCACCATTTCAATATTCCTGCGCTCCTCGCCACTGCCGATGTTATAAATCTCGCCAATACGCCCTCGTTCCACCACCAAGGCAATGGCTCTGCAATTGTCTTCCACACAAATCCAATCTCGGATGTTCTCGCCTTTCCCATACACAGGCAGCGGTTTGCCCTGGAGGGCATTACGTATCATAAGCGGGATAAGCTTTTCCGGAAATTGATAAGGGCCGTAATTATTCGAACTGCGAGTAATAATTACAGGAAGCCCATAGGTCTTATAGTACGCCAGAGATAAAAGGTCGGCCGCGGCTTTACTCGCCGCATAGGGACTGCTCGGTTGTACGGGGGAGATTTCTGTAAAACGTCCTTCCGGAATGGAGCCATACACCTCATCTGTACTGATTTGCACGAACCGCTTTACCCCATAAGCGCGTGCCGCTTCTAACAAAACTTGTGTTCCTATAACATTTGTATTCAGAAAAGGAGATGGGTCCAAAATAGAACGATCAACATGCGTTTCGGCGGCAAAATTAATCACCACATCAAACTTCTCCTCTTGAAAGAGGGATCTGATCATCTCCCGGTCTGCTATATCCCCTCGCACAAAACGATAACGGGGATGCTCTTCCACATCCTGTAAATTTTCCAGGTTCCCGGCATAAGTTAATTTGTCCAGGTTTACGATAAACCAATCTGGGAACGTCTTCAGAGCATACCGAATAAAATTACTGCCTATAAAGCCGGCTCCTCCCGTAACCAAGACCTTTTTCATGGCCAATCCCCTTAATAGATGAAATCAGTTGTGATCTCTCTGAGCAAGGGCAAGGCCGCATCCTTTTCGGAAAGAATCGGCCGTTTTATAGGCCACGGAATGGCCAACTCCGGATCATCCCAACGAATCCCGACATCCAAATTTGGGGCATACTCGACCGTAACCTTATAGAAGACCAACGCCTCTTCACTCAAAACCTGAAAACCGTGAGCAAACCCCTCAGGAATCCATAACATTCTCGGCTCCTCGGCGGAAAGTTCCACGGCAACCCACTGTCCGAACGTAGGCGAGCCTTGCCTCAGATCCACGGCTACATCAAAAATGTGGCCCTGCATAACGGTGACCAATTTTCCCTGCGCGCGAGGGGGTTTTTGATAATGGAGTCCACGCAGGACCCCTCGTGCCGAACGAGAG
>JALSZZ010000407.1 GCA_027075825.1 Mariprofundaceae bacterium
ACATTGGTATCCAGTACGTAGATCTTGTTTTCGGTGACCATGACTTCCTTCTTGTTGCTCAGATGGTTGCAGGCTACCGCTTCAGCACCACGAAAGACACCAAAGGACACGAACATAGCTTGCGGCTCAGATGGCCGCAAGCTGCCGGTTTAACGGTCAGAACTCAACCTGCCACAAACGCCAGCCGTCATCCGTGCGGCCTGCTTTGTGGCCCCGGTTGGAATGAAAAATGATATGGTGCTCATCTTTCCACGCCGGGCCACCATCGGAGGCGCGATGAGAAAAAGTCAGGCGCGTGGTTTTGCCACTGGCAATGTCCATCATATACAGCGAGGTGTGGCGCACATTGCCATCGCTGTCACGGTTGGAGATAAAAGCCAGCTTGCTGCCATCCGGGCTAAAGGCTGGTTCATATTCACCTTGCGGGGTGTCCGTCAGGCGGCGCAAATCACTGCCATCGATGTTCTGTATCCACAAATCATAGTTACCCTGTTGTTCGCGGACAAAAACAATGCGCTTGCCATCCGGTGAAATCGCGCCATCAAAAGCATTGGGAATCATGGCCAACTGGCCATTCTGGCGATCAAAGGTGAACAACACAGGCGGCTGATAGTGGTTTTTGGTGCCGCTTGCATTATCACGATAGGCATCCTTGTGGCGGTAGAAGTTGGAATCATAGATGCGCCACATCTGACCGCGCAACTCCTCATGAGTGGCCTGATCGAACTCCTGCAATAACTCGTTATGGCGAAGTTTTTCCAGGCTGTCGTCAAAGCACCAGAGGCGACCATCACGCGAGGCATTGAGGTGGTGGGGAATCAGTGCGCCTCGCCATGTCAGGTAGCCGCCGAGGGAAATATGCATATCGCCATTAGCCGACCACAGCCAGGCGGACACCGGCCCCATGCGGTTGCTGCTATAGCCGATACCGGCACGGCTGGCAACGCCAAAACGGATGTCTTCATCACGCACGGCCAGCGGCACGCTGATGCTGTTTTTCAGATCGGGTTGCCGGACGGAAGTTTGCAGCACGCGGTAAACATCGCCGCCATCGTGGTGACGGGCGGTGAAGACCAGCCTGTCGTCGGCAATGGAAGGGTAAGTCAGTTCCTGCTTTTTATCTTCCAGCAGCAGGCTGACGGTATAAACCTCTTCGCTGGCGGATGCGCGGGTGGCTGAAGCAAGTTGCGGCAGCGTCAGACTCGCCGCCAGCAGGCAAGCGGCACAGGTAAGCAATGGACGCACAATATCTCCTTTGATCAAACAATCTTTGCAGCGCAGTATGCTGCTGAAAGTGAAATAAAGATGAATGAAAGCGCTTATCAGACGGCTTCTGCGGTGGTCTGTCTTGTTGCCTGAGTCTGGCCTTCGCATCGCAGGCAGTTAGCCTTGGCCAATGGCTGAAGAAAAACGCACGGGCAAACACACGCCCATGATGCAGCAATACCTGCAAATCAAGGCAGCGCACCCGGATTGCCTGCTGTTTTATCGCATGGGCGATTTTTATGAAATGTTTTTTGAAGATGCGGTGGAAGCATCGAAAATCCTTGATATTGCGCTGACCAAACGTGGCAAAAGCAATGGCGAGGATATTCCGATGGCTGGCGTGCCCTGGCATCAGGCGGAAGCCTATCTGGCCAGGCTGGTGGCCAGTGGTCGGCGGGTAGCCATCTGCGAACAAATGGAAGCGCCGGATGGCAGCAAAGGGCCGGTGCGGCGCGAAGTGGTGCGCATTGTCACGCCGGGAACGATTACCGAGGCGGAGTTGCTGGATCAGCAACGCACCGCGCCGTTGCTGGCTTTGTTGCGTCAGGGAGAGAACTGGGGGCTGGCGGCGCTGGAGCTGGCTTCGGGGCAGTGGCGACTGGAAGAAGGGCGGGGGGAACATCGTCTGGATGAGCGGCTGGCCGTGCTCAATCCGGCAGAAGTTTTGTTGCCGCAGGATCAGCAGCTTCATCATCAGGTGCGTTGCTGGCATCCCGGCGACTGGAGTTTTTCGGCGCAGGTGGCCAAAGAGCAACTGGCGCAACGTTTTGGTCTGCGTGAGTGGGCCTCGCTGAACCTGGAGCAGCATCCGCTGGTGGCCAGCGCCGTGGGCGCGGTGCTGGCCTATCTTGAACAAACGCAAAAATGCCAGCTCAGTCATTTGCAATTGCCGGTGTTTCACGAACGCACGCCGGATATGCAGATTGATGCCCGCTCGCGGCGCAATCTGGAATTGCATTGCGCCATCAATGGCGATCCGCAAGGCGGTCTGATCCGGGTGCTGGATGTCAGTTGTTCGCCCATGGGCGCTCGCCTGCTGCGTGAATGGCTGGATCATCCGCTGACCGATATGCATGCCATTAACCAGCGTCAGCAGGCAGTGGATGATCTGCTGACAGCAGAAGAAACCCGCCTGGCGCTGCGCCAGTGCCTGCGCAATATGCGCGATCAGGAACGCATGCTGACGCGCATTGTGCTGCGCCGTGCCTCACCGCGTGATTTACTGGGTCTGAGTGAAAGCCTGAACCTGTTGCCTGAGTTGCGGCAATGGCTGGAAGGCAATCAGGGACTGTTGGCTGAACAGGCGGCTGATTTATGTGGCCTGGATGAACTGGCGGCATGGCTGCAACAGGCTGTAGCGCCGGAGCCGCCAGCCAGCTTGCGTGACGGCGGGGTGATCCGCGCCGGATTTGATGCGGAGCTTGACCGTTTACGCAGCCTGAGCATGGATGCCGATGCCTGGCTGAAGGATTATGAGGCGAGGGAACGCGAGCGCACCGGGCTGGCCAATCTGCGCGTAAAATACAACAAGGTGTTTGGCTATTTTATCGAGATTTCCCGCGCTCAGGCGGCTGATGCGCCGCCGGAATACATCCGCAAGCAAACGCTGGTTAATGCCGAGCGTTTTATTACCGATGAACTGCACCGCTATGAATCAGAAATTCTTGGCGCACGCGATGCCGCATTCAACCGGGAAGCAGAGCTGATTGAAGTACTGTGTCAACGCATCAGTGAGCAGGCGGCTGCTATTCAGCGCAGTTCGCGGGCGGTTGCCACCATTGACGTGTTGTGCTGTTTTGCCGAACTGGCCCGCAACCATGGTTATTGTCGGCCACAATTGCATGAGGGTAATGAACTGCGTCTGATCCAGTGCCGTCATCCGCTGGTTGAGCGCTGTATTGATGAGCCGTTCGTGGCCAACGATTGCCTCATGGACAGGGAAAAACGGCGCACCATGCTGCTGACCGGCCCGAACATGGGGGGGAAATCCACGTATATGCGGCAGGTCGCCTGGGCTGTATGGCTGGCGCATACCGGTTGTTTCGTCGCCGCCAGCGAAGCCCTGGTGCCGCTGACCCATCGTTTGTTTACCCGCGTTGGCGCTGGCGATGAACTGGCCAGTGGTCGTTCCACCTTTATGGTGGAAATGATGGAAACAGCGACGATTCTGAATCAGCTGGAGCCGCGTTCGCTGATAATTATTGATGAAATTGGCCGGGGAACCAGTACCTGGGATGGCATGGCCATTGCCCGCGCCGTTGCCGAAACACTGGCGCAAAGTAAACAGACGCTGACGCTGTTTGCCACGCATTATCATGAACTGACCGATCTGCCGCTGACCCATCCGCAGGCCTTTAACGCCTCGGTGACGGTGCGTGAATGGCAGGATCAGGTTATTTTTCTGCATCGTATCGCGCTACAGGCGGCTGATCGCTCCTATGGCATTGCGGTGGCGCAACTGGCAGGGCTGCCGCCGAAAGTGATTCGTCAGGCCAGACAGCATTTACGCCGGCTGGAGGATGAGGCCAAAGCTCACAGAGCGCAGCGTCGTCAGCCTTCGCTGTTTGATGACGCTCCCGCCGCTGTCGCAGAACAGGCGGAGGATCACCCCTTGCAGGCCATTGCCGATGAATTGCTGGCGCTGAATATTGATGAGCTACGACCCGTTGATGCGCTGAACATACTGGCCGCACTGCGCCAGCATGCGGATGACATCAATGAATAATCCGCCGTCCTACAAAACACGGTTGCAACAACTTCACCAGCAGCTTCGCCAGCAACTGGAAGAAGATTACAGCGGCAGTCAACTGGTACAGACGATGACTGCCGGCGTTGACGCGCTGATCATTGATGCCTGGCAGCAACTGGCACCGACGGCAGCGCAGCGTGCGGATCTGGTGGCTGTCGGCGGCTATGGCCGTGGCGATCTGGCGCCGCGCTCGGACTGGGATATTTGTATTCTTTTGCCACCGGGGGAGCAGGAAGCGCTGGAAGAGGAAATCGCCACGTTTTTGCGCGCCCTGTGGGATTGCGGCGCCAAAGTCGGCGCGGCAACGCGCACCTTAAAGCAAAGTCTGGAGGAAATCGCTGACGATACCAGTACTGCCACAGCGGCGCTTGAATCGCGCTTGCTGACGGGCGAGGGGCGGGAGTTTGCGCATTATGAACGCAAAATTCGTCGCTATTTTCGCCGTCATCGCAAGGCATTCGTCGAAAGCAAGCTGGAAGAAATGCAGTATCGTCATCAGCGGCAGGGCAATACCGTCTGCCTGATGGAGCCGGACATCAAGGAAAATTGCGGTGGCCTGCGTGATGTTCACAGCGTGTTCTGGATGGCCCGTGCCTGGTATGGCCTGCAAAGCATTGCTGAATTGCAGCAGCACGGCGCGATTTCCGAAGGCGAATGCCAGCATCTGCTCAGTGCGCGGGATTTTCTCTGGCGTTGCCGCTGCCGGATGCATCTGCAAGGACGACGGGCTAACGATAAACTCAATTTTGAATGCCAGGCGGCGCTTGCGGAGGATTTTGGTTATCGACATCAGGGCGTGCGTCCGGCGGTAGAAGTGTTTATGAAAGACTTTTTCCGCCATAGCGGTCGCATTGCCCGCGTCTCCGGCTTGCTGACCATGCATTTTCAGGAGCAGCTTCAGCCACGGGTATTTGCCGTAACCTGGCCGTTAGAAGAGGGTTTTAGCGAACGGGCGCAGCGCGTTGATATTCAGCAGCAGAACGTCTTTCGTGAAGAACCGTTGCGCCTGCTGAAAGTCTTTCAACTTGCGCAGCAGGGCCGTCGCCAGCTCTCCAGCAATGCCTTGCGGCAGGTGCGCGCTGATGTGTTGCTGATTGATGATGCTTTTCGCAATGATGCTGAGGCCAATGCCATGTTCATGGCAATTTTGCGCCATCCCCGCAATGTCGCCACAACGCTGCGGGCAATGAATGACACGGGGGTGCTGGGGCGTTTTATTCCTGCTTTTCGCGATGTGGTGGGGCTGGGGCAGTTCAATCGTTATCATGCTTATACGGTGGACGAACACACCCTGCGGGCAATTGGCGAGGCGCGGAATTTCGTGCATCAGGAGCATGAGTGGCCATTGCCGCTGGTCGGCGAAGTCATCTCGCAGGTGCGCAGGCCGGCATTGCTGTATCTGGCCTTGTTGTTTCATGATATTGGCAAAGGCAAGGCGGGTGATCATTCACTGCTGGGACGGGATATTGCCAGGCAATATGGCCAGCGTCTGGGGCTGCATGCAGAGCATGTCGAACTGGTTAGCTGGCTGGTGGAAAAACATTTGCACATGGCCATGACCTCACAACGATGTGATCTTTCTGATCCTGAGGTGATTGCCCGCTTTGCCCGTGATATGGGCGACCAGGAGCGCCTTGATTATCTGTTTTTGCTGACGGTAGCGGATATTGTGGCGGTGGGACCTGCTGTCTGGAATAGCTGGAAAGGGGAGTTGCTCAGTACCCTGTATCGCGAAGCATCCCGCTGGCTGTTGACGGGCGAACTTCCCCGCGAACATATCCGGCAGCGAACTGAAGCGCGCATTCAGCGAGCTGTTGAAGGCTGTGAAGACGCTGATAGGCAGGCTCTGCAACAAGCGCTGGCGTGTTTGCCAGCACGGGCGCTGATGCACTTTTCAGCGCGTGATCTGCTGATGATTGGCCGCTGTGTGCAACATGCCTGTGCTTCGGACGAAGCGCATGTTCATGGCAGTATTGATGGCGAACTGGCGAGTTTTGCCATTGTTGCCGTTGAACGTCACGGACTGTTTGCCGAGCTGGCAGAGACGCTTTCTTCCGGTCGCCTGAGTGTGTTGCGTGCCCAGGCATTTCCACTGCCTGATGGCAAGTTGCTGGATGTGTTCACCATCAGAGCCGATGAGGGTACTGTATTGACAGAGGAGGATATTCAGCGACTGCGTCAGCGTTTACTGAACATTCTGGCACAACCTTATTACTCGGGAAGCTTGCGCCGCCGACGCTTTAAGCCACATGTGTTAATGCATCAGGTTAGTCCCGGCGTGCGCCTGCTACCCGGAGCATCTTCACGCTATACAGCGCTGGAAGTCACGGCGGCGGATCGTCCGGGCCTGCTGGCGCAACTGGCAGGGTGCATCAGTAAGGCTGATCTTCACATTGAAGGTGCCTCCGTCTCCACCTTTGGCGAAAAAGCGGTGGATGTGTTTTTTATTACCGATGGGGGACAGCAACTGGATGAAGAAACCGTGCAGCAACTGAAACAGGCCTTGCTGGATGTGGCAAGCATCACCGGGGATTGATATGTAGGGGCTGCCCTGTGTCTGCCCGAAGATATGTAGGGGCTGGCCCTGTGTCTGCCCGAAGATATGTAGGGGCTGGCCCTGTGCCTGCCCGAAGAATCAGAAGGCAGAAGACAGAGGACAGAATTTTGCAAATTCTTCACGATGGTGAATCATGCGCCCCGATGTTGACCCGGTGCGTCTGGAGGTGATGGTGTTTTTGTGGTTGAAAGCGTTTCATTTGATTGGTCTGGTATCATGGTTCGCGGGCTTGTTTTATCTGCCCCGT
>JALSZZ010000408.1 GCA_027075825.1 Mariprofundaceae bacterium
GCCAGCACAACGCATGGCGCATGCACACAGGCTGCCGGTGTGGTGCAATGTCAGCTTGGTTCGCTTGCTGCTGGCGCGACTGCCTCGGTAGTCGTCAATGTGCGGGCAATGCACAGTGGTATAACCACCACCACAGCCAGTGTCAGCATGGCGCAGACAGATACGCAACCCGCCAACAATCAGGCCAGCCTGAATATATCCTATGAACTGGTGGGTACGGCCAACAACCTCGCGCCGCTGGCCACAGATGATTATACCACTACGGCGGAAGATGCCCCGGTAACGACCGGCAACGTGTTGCTGAACGATACGGATCCCAACGGCGATCCACTGACTCTGAGTGCCGTCGATGCTTATTCCGTCGCGGGCGCGAGTATCGGCAACCTCGGCAATGGCAGCTTCCGTTACACGCCACTGGCCAACTTCAACGGTCAGGACAGCTTCACCTACACGATTACTGACCCTTACGGCGGCAGCGCCACGGCGCAGGTTGTGGTTACCGTCACGCCGGTGAACGATCCACCGCTGATCACTGCACCGGCAGATCATCGCATCACGCCTGCTGCGCCTGCCTCGCTGAACGTGACGGAAGACATCATCAATGGCGTGCAACTGACATGGCTCGATCCTGATGTGGGCGACAGCCAGCGTTTTGATGTATTGCTGGCAGCAGCCCACGGCTTGGCAACCGTTGATACTGCCGGGCTGGCGCATTATATGCCTGCGCCGAACTATAATGGCACGGATGTGTTCACCCTGCGCCTGCGCGATCAGGCCGGGGCCAGCGACAGCATCAGCATCAATGTCACAGTGGTGCCGGTGAATGATCCGCCGGCGTTTGCCACAGCCAGCCAGCATATCACGCTGACGCAGGATAGCAGCCATACCTTTACTGTGGTGGCCAGCGATGTGGATGATACGGTGCTGCATTACACGTTGCTCACACCTGCGGCGAACGGTGTGGCGATGGTGGATGCTTACGGCCATGTTGTGTACACACCGGGCGTTAGCTTTACCGGCAACGACAGCTTTGTCATTCAGGTGGCCGATCCTTCAGGAGCAGTGGACACGCTGACAGTGAATGCCACGGTCAACCGCATCAATCATCCACCCCATTTTGTGCAACCGGTAGATCATTATGCGCAGCCGGGCCTGCATTACGGTGTGGCGCTGATCGAAGATACATATGCCGATGTTGCCTTTGCGGCGACCGATATTGATCAACAAACGCTGCAATACCGTCTCGCAAGCTTGCCGCAACACGGCACGGCGACGCTGGTCGGGCAGACGCTGCATTATGTACCGGCATTGAATTTTGCCGCGCAGGACAGCATGGCCGTGCAAGTAGATGACGGGCTGGGCAAGAGCGATGTGTTGGTTATTGATGCTTATGTGCAGGCAATGAACGATCCGCCGCTATTCATTGCGCCGGTAGATCATCGTGGATCACCAGGTCTGGCATGGCATACGGGCATGCGCGTCAACGGCAGCCTGTCGGCGGGACTGGCGGCATTTGACCCGGATAATCCCGTGCTGAATTTTGATGTCTATGTGCAACCTGCATTCGGCACGCTCAGCGTGGATGCCTATGGCAACGCCCGCTATACGCCGAACACCGGGTTTGCCGGGCATGATCGGTTCACCCTGCGCGTATCCGATCCCTATAGCCATGATGTGCTGCCGGTGGATGTG
>JALSZZ010000409.1 GCA_027075825.1 Mariprofundaceae bacterium
TCATCCAGCAATGCCTCATCAGCAAGTAACTGAACGTTTTCGCGGGCTGCTGCCAGTTGCAACTGATCGGCAATCCACTGGCGACGCGCTGCTCTGTCGGCCTGTACATATTGCAGTTTGAGTTGCTCAAAGGGGTGGTGTGCATCCAGCTCGATGGTTGTTCCATGAATCCGGTGGCCTTGTGAATACACACCGGCATGCACACCGGCATAGCTGAACGGAATCAGTGCTTCACCCAGTCGGGCGACTATCCAGCGGATGGGACGAATAAAGCCTTCATCCCGCGCTGCGCCATCCTGCCAGCGCATTTCCTTGCTGCAGGGCAGGTTGCGGATGATGCCTGGCAGAGCGGCCGCCAGCAGCTCGCTGACGGCCTTGCCCTGAATGCGGCGCCGGGCATGCATGTAGCGTCCCTTGCCATCGCCCTTATCCTGCAATGAGAAGGCATCCAACGGCAAGCCTTGCTTGCGGGCAAAACCCTCGGCTGCCTTGCCGGCTTTCCCGTCGGGAAAAGCAATGCGCTCCGGTGGTCCCCAGATGTCTTCCTCACGATCTGCCTGCATCAGCGGACAATTACTGCTGTGCAACAATAATCGCCGGGGCGTAACGCCAATGCGGACGTTGCCAGCATCCACATGCGCCTGCTTAAGTGTATGAACGAGCTGATGACGCAGGGCTTCGGCCAGTGGCAATGCCAGGCCAGCCGGCATTTCTTCGCAGCCAATTTCAATCAATAACGCATCTTTCATGATTCTTCACCCTCAGCGGCAGCGGCATAAGCCTGAGCGACAGTGCGCGCCAAGGTGCGCACCCGGCCAATAAAACGCTGGCGTTCGGCCACGGAAATCGCGCCACGGGCATCCAGTAAATTAAAGGCATGAGAAGCTTTCATGATCTCCTCATAAGCAGGACGCAACAATGCGCATTTCGTCAGTCGCAGGCATTCTTTTTCAGCCTGATCAAACTGCTGATGCAGCCAGTCAACATTCGCATGATCGAAATTATAGGCGGAGAATTCCACCTCATTAGCATGGAATACCTCACCATAGCTGACGGCGCTGCCATCAGGGCGCTTCACCCACACCAGATCATAAACATTTTCCACGCCCTGCAAATACATGGCCAGACGCTCCAGTCCATAGGTGATTTCTCCGGGAGTGCGGTCCAGTTCGACACCACCGACCTGCTGGAAATAGGTAAACTGGGTAATTTCCATGCCATTTAACCAGACTTCCCAGCCCAGCCCCCAGGCACCCAGTGTCGGCGATTCCCAGTCATCTTCGACAAAACGAATATCATGCACATCGGTATCAATGCCGATTTCCCGCAAGGAGGCGATATACAGATCGAGAATATCAGCAGGCGCGGGTTTGAGAATCACCTGAAACTGGTAATAATGCTGCAAGCGATTGGGGTTTTCGCCATAGCGACCATCGGTGGGGCGGCGGCAAGGCTGCACATAGGCCGTGCGCCAGTCATGCTGATCCAGCACGCGCAGAAATGTTGCCGGATGAAAGGTACCGGCGCCCATGGATGAATCATAGGGCTGCTGAATCACGCACCCCTGCTTCGCCCAAAAGTTTTGAAGGGTAAAAATCAGTTCCTGAAAACTTGGCAACAGAGCGTCTCCATAAATATATTTGAGGGTAAAGGGCGCAGCCTAATCATCGTTAATATCAAAATCCTTGTTCT
>JALSZZ010000410.1 GCA_027075825.1 Mariprofundaceae bacterium
GTCCGGCAATCGCGTCATCATCGCACATAAAAAGAGGCGTGCATCCTATGAAGCCACCCGCGAATAGCAAACGAGTTGTAAGCAAAGTTGTAATAACTGCGGTTATGTGGGGGTTTTCTTCAGGCGTGTTATAACGATATGATTGAGGTACAACACAGAAGCAATTTATTACTGTAATACTCTTACGGAAATATCTTCATGACTTTTTCAGATATTTCCGGCATGGTTCGCCGCTTATCGTTTTCGCGTGGCGATAAACTGCGTAATGGAGCATAAACAAATGGGTAAAAATATTCTGCTGTGGATTGCCGTCGGGCTGGTGATGATGAGCGTCTTCAATATGTTTGGCGCGCCATCGCCCGGCAGCAAAACCATGAGCTACTCAGCATTTATCGAACGGGTAGATCAGGGGATGGTCGATAAAGCCGTGATCTCTGAGGATCAGATTACTGGCCAGTACCGCGATATGTCTGGCGAAACCAAAACCTTTACGGTGCATGCGCCACGTGACCCGGAATTGGTCAAACGATTGCTGGACAATAAGGTGGAAGTGGAAGCCCAGCCACCGGCTGAAGTGCCGTTTCTGTTATCTGTATTGATTTCATGGTTTCCCATGCTGCTGCTGATCGGCGTATGGATTTTCTTTATGCGTCAGATGCAGGGGGGCGGCAAGGGCGGCGCGCTTTCTTTTGGCAAAAGCCGTGCCAAACTGTTGAATGAAAACACCAACAAGGTGACGTTTGACGATGTCGCTGGCTGTGATGAGGCCAAGCAGGAGGTGACGGAGATTATTGAATTTCTTCGTGATCCTTCGCGTTTTACACGGTTAGGTGGTAAAATTCCCAAGGGCGTACTGCTGGTTGGCCCGCCGGGAACGGGTAAAACCTTGCTGGCGCGGGCAGTAGCGGGCGAAGCGGATGTACCATTCTTTTCGATTTCCGGATCGGATTTTGTGGAAATGTTTGTCGGTGTCGGGGCTTCGCGTGTGCGCGATATGTTCGAGCAGGCCAAGAAGCAGGCACCCTGCATCGTCTTTGTCGATGAAATTGATGCCATGGGCCGTCATCGTGGTGCCGGGCTTGGCGGTGGTAATGATGAGCGTGAACAGACACTGAACCAGATGCTGGTCGAGATGGACGGTTTTGAATCGAACGAAGGGGTGATTCTGGTGGCGGCCACCAACCGCCCCGACGTGCTGGATCCGGCACTGTTGCGTCCCGGTCGTTTTGATCGTCAGGTGGTGGTTGGTCGCCCTGATCTTAACGGACGCATCCAGATCCTTAAAGTGCATATGAAGAAAGTGCCGCTGGCTCGCGACGTTGATGCGAAGGTGATTGCCCGGGGTACGCCTGGTTTTTCCGGCGCTGACCTGGCGAATCTGGTGAATGAGGCAGCACTGATTGCCGCCCGTTTTAACCGGGACAAGGTGCGCGCTGCTGATTTTGATGAAGCCAAGGACAAGGTGATGATGGGCACTGAGCGTCGCTCCATGGCCATGAGTGAAGATGAAAAGCGTTGCACGGCCTACCATGAAGCGGGACATGCGCTGGTCTCGGTGTATAGCCCTGCTGCTGATCCGATTCACAAGATGACGATTATCCCGCGTGGGCAGGCGCTGGGCATGGTGATGCGTCTGCCGGAAAAGGATGAGTATTCGCAGTCGCGTGAGAAAATGCATGCCAAC
>JALSZZ010000411.1 GCA_027075825.1 Mariprofundaceae bacterium
CGTATTTTGATTTTCTGATCCCCGGACTGGTGATGATGGCCATGCTGCAAAACGCCTTTGCCAATACATCCAGTTCACTGATTGCCAGCAAGGTGATGAATGTGCATGTCTTTTTGCTGATGTCGCCGATTTCAGCGATGGAAGTGACGCTGGCATTTCTGGCAGCAGCAGTGGTGCGGGCATTGATTGTGGCGCTTGTGCTGCTGCTGGTGCTGATACCGTTTGCCGATGTGCATCTGGTGCATGTGTGGATGATCCTGCTCTATGGCATTTGCGGCAGCATCATCATGGGTGGTTTTGGCATGATGGCCGGCATGTGGGCCAACAGATTCGATGATATGGCGACCATCACCAATTTTATTATCATGCCACTGACGTTTCTTTCCGGCGTATTTTATTCGGTGCACCAGTTACCGGCATTCTGGCAACAGGTGAATCGCGCCAATCCGTTTTTTTACCTGATTGATGGCTTTCGTTACGGCTTCCTCGGCACGGGTGATACCGATCCGGGGCAGGCTGCGGCCATCGTGATCGCCGCTGCTGCTGCCGTGGCCATCGCCTGCTGGTGGCTTTGGCGGCAGGGCTGGAAAATGAAGGAATAACCCCGTGAATTTTATTCGCTCCACGATATTTAATTTGCTGTTTTTTGCCATTACACCGCTGTATTCGCTGTTGCTCATTGCCTCGCGGCCACTGGGTTTTGCTGCTTCGTGGTTCTGGGCACGGCAATGGTCGCGGGCCGTTCTATTTCTGGCGTGCTGGTGTTGCGGTATTCGCGTGGAGGTAGAGGGAAAAGAGCATCTGCCAGACGAACCTTGCGTGGTCATGGCCAAGCATCAGTCAGCGCTGGAAACCATTGCCATGCCATCGCTGATTCCGCCCTATGTCTGGGTACTTAAGCGTTCCCTGTTCTATATTCCCGTATTTGGCTGGGCCTTGCGCCTGATCAATGCCATTGCCATTGAGTTCGATCATCCGCGCAAGGCGCTGAAATCGGTCAATGAACAGGGGATGCGTTTTCTTAAAGAAGGTCGCTGGGTCGTTATCTTCCCTGAAGGCACGCGCTCGCCAGTGGGCCAGCCAGCCCCCTATAAACCCGGCGGTGTGGTGCTGGCACAAAAGGCCGGTGTCGGCATTTTGCCGCTGGCACACAACACCGGTTGTTGCTGGGGGAAACGTAGTTATACCAAAACACCGGGGCTGGTACGCATGCGCTTTTTACCCTACATCCCGGCAGATGTCGTTGCCAGCACCTCCCGCAAGGAACTGATCGCGCAACTGGAACGGGATATTGAGCGGCATACCCGTGAACTGGGTGGCTGACACCGATTTTTCAGGTAGTTATGCACCCGTTAACACCAGTGTAATGCTGGTCACAGGCTGCCGTTTGCATGCGCTCTATACTTCGCCCATGGCACCGAGGGAAGGGGAGCCATGATGAACTTAAGGAGCTTGTCATGAAAGGTTACATTATTTTACTTACAGCATTGATTGCACTTACCGGCTGCAATAATAATCGCATGCTGGCACACAGCTTCACATCTCAACATAAAGTTGTCAGTCCTGCGCTCTTTCAGCAGGAACAGAACGTGGCTGACACCGCATCAAAGGCGAAAAAGCACGTCGCTGCGACGAAAACAGCGACGGTCAAAGCCCCTGCGAAAAAGACGCATTACGTCAAAAG
>JALSZZ010000412.1 GCA_027075825.1 Mariprofundaceae bacterium
CCCTGGTCATGCTGATTTTACCTATTTCCACAAATATGGCATCCGTGATTATCGTGGTGGTGGGCGTGCTTCGGCCAGGGAAACAGCGATGCGCGTTGCCGCCGGTGCGATTGCCCGTAAAATGCTGGCCGCGCAAGGACTTGAGGTGTATGGCTGGGTTGAACAAATCGGCAGTGTGCGTACTGATCCGGCGCGCTTTGATCGCGATGAAATCAATCGCAATGCTTTTTTCTGCCCTGATGCCGAGGCTGCTGAAGCCATGGCTGAACTGATGGACGATATTCGTCGTCAGGGGGACTCCATTGGCGCAGCGGTGCGTGTACGGGCCAGCGGTGTGCCTGTTGGCCTGGGCGAACCTGTGTTTGACCGGCTGGATGCTGATCTGGCCAGGGCGATGATGAGTATTCCGGCGGTGAAGGCGGTGGAAGTAGGCGATGGCTTTGCCTGTGTTGAAGCCAGAGGATCGGCGTTTGGCGATCCGATTCGCCGCACGGGTTTTGTCAGCAATCATGCTGGCGGTGTGTTAGGTGGCATTAGCAATGGCTGTGATCTGGAGGTGCGGATGGCGCTTAAACCCACATCATCCATTACCAGACCGCGTCCGAGCGTGGATATTCATGGCCAGGAAGTCGATGTTATTACCAAGGGAAGGCACGACCCATGCGTTGGTATTCGTGCCGTGCCGATCGCTGAAGCGATGATGCTGCTGGTGATCGCCGATCATTACCTGCGTCAGCGCAACAGCAAAATCTGAGTTTTGAAAGCAGAGGATCAATATGCTTGAAAGCATGCGTAATCAGGCGCAATCATGGATTGCCAAAGTGATTTTGGGGGGCATTGCCCTGTCATTCGGCCTGTGGGGCATTGGTGATTATTTTATGGGAAGCCGGGTCGAGGCGGTAGCCGAAGTTGATGGCAAGCCTGTGACTGATGTTGAGTTCCGTCAGGCTTTTGAACGTCAGGTCAATGGCTACCGGGCGATGATGGGGCGTAATCTGAGCAAGGAAATGATTGCTCAGCTTGGCCTTAAGGATGATACCCTGCAAACCCTGATTAACCGCCGTTTGCTGGCGGAGGAAGCCGTCAAACTCGGCCTGGTGACTCCGGAGGCGGTGCTGGTCAGTTCCGTGCAGGCTGATCCTTCCTTTCAGTCAGCCGGGCAGTTTAATCCACAAACCTATCGTATCGTTACCCGCAATATGGGCTTTCGCAGTACCCGTGATTATGAGAGCGAAATGCGTCTGAATCTGATGGTCGATGCCTTGCAAAAGGCGATTTCCGGTTCCGCCCGGGTCAGCGATGAAGAATTGCGCGCCCGTTTTGATGAGCAATACGAACAACGTGTGATCGCGGCTGTGCTGATTGATCCGGCTTCGTTCAGGGATGTGCAGATCAGTGACGAGGAAGCGCGGCAGTGGTACGGGGATCATAAAGATGCCTATCGCTCTCCCGAGCGTGTGCAGGCCAGCCTGGTGCTGATTGATCCGAAAGAGCTTAAAGACAATATCGAAATTTCCGAAACTGCCGTGCAACAGGCTTACGAAGCCAAAAAAGCCGAATTTGCCACACCGGAAGAACGTCATGCCCGGCAAATTGTTGTCCGCGTTGGCAGTCTGGGGGAAGAAGCTGACTGGAACAAGGCAGAGAAGAAAATCCGCGCTGCTGAGCAGCGTCTGAACAAGGGTGAAGATTTTGCTGCTGTTGCCGCAGATGTTTCCGATGATATTTCAGCCAGCGATGGTGGTGATCTTGGTTTTGTAGCTGCCGGCATGTTGCCACCGGCAGCCGATACAGCGCTGTTTGCCATGAAAGAAGGCGAAACCAGCAAGGTGATCAAAGGCGAAAATGCCTGGTATATCCTGAAACTGGAAGCCATCAAGCCAGCCGGACAACGTCCGTTGGCCGAGGTTCACGATGAATTGCTGGAGCAACTCAGGCTGGAAAAAGCACGCGATGAAGCGTGGAATCTTTCTCAGGATCTGGATGATGCTCTGGGTCGTGAAGATTCCCTGCAAGCGGCGGCACAGGCTGTTGACCTGAAGCTGGTGACGCTTGAGCCACTCAGCCGCGATGAGGCGCTGGCTGATCCGCTGCTTGGCAGCAGTGAGAAACTGCGCAAATTATTGTTCCGCACGCAGCCAGGTGACGTGATTCATATTGAAGAACTGGATGACGGACGCTTTGTTGCGCTTGAGGTCAGCCGTCGGATTGCGCCAGAGGTACGGGAATACAGTGAGGTTGTGGCCAGCGTTTATGATGATGCACGGGCTGACAAGGCCAGCCGCAAGGCACATGAACTGGCGGCAAAACTGTTGCAACAGCATGATGCCACGCCAGATGAACTGGCACAGCAGGCAGGGCAGGGCAAGTTCATTTCCAAACCGGTTCGTCGCAATGGTCAGGGGGATGATGCCATCTGGCTGACTCCTGATGTGGTGAGCGCAGCCTTTGCAGGGGAGAAAGGCCATTGGTTGCCAACGGCAGTGGATACTTCACGCGGTGTGGCGCTGGTCTATGTTGAAGATGTTATCCCTGCTTCGGATGAAGAATTTGCGAAGCAAAAAGATAACTTGCGTCAGCAGGAACTGCGCAATAAAGGCGCTGTTCGCTTTGCCCGCTGGCTGGCTACCATGCGTGATGAACACGATATTGAAGTGCATCAGGCGGTGCTCGACCGGATTTAAGACAGCTATTGACGGCAGCAACTGATGAGCAGAGAGCACGGCGGCAATCATTATCCCCGGGATCTTTACCTGTGGTTGAGTATTGTGCTGTATGTGCCTGTGCTGACGTTGCCATTGCGTCTGACGTTTACTGATGCCACACCGGCATTTGGCGTGGATATTGAGGCGCACTGGCTGTTGTTGGGTGCCTGCCTGCTATTGGCCGCTATCGTCGCCGATGCGGTGATTGACGTGGCGGTGCAGCGGGATTCTTTGCCATCGTTGCTGCTGGCAGGGGGATGGATTTTTGCGGCATCATTACTGATTCCCTGGCTGATTTCCCATCCCTCGCATGGCTGGCTGCTGGGCATGCTGTTTATGCTGCATAGCTGGCAATCCGGCTGGATGATTGTTCGGGATCAGGATCGCTGGTGGCACTGGACTGGCTGTCTGCGCGATAACATTGCCGCTCTCACCGTTTTTTGCTGGTTACGTTACTGGCCAGCTTACTGATGCAGATCCTGTTCCGCTGGCTGTTTTGGCATGGCCTGTTGCGGCTGGCCGGCACGGCTGTTATCGTCATGGGTATTTTCCTCATTGTCGAGTTGTTTGATAAATCCCGCCTGCTGGGCCATGGTATGAATGCCAGCCTGCTGGCGGAATACCTGTTGCTGAAAACGCCGATGATGCTGGCTGAACTGATGCCGGTGATTGCCCTGCTTGGCAGCAGCATGTTGTTGCTGGAACTTTCCATGCATCATGAGATTGTCGCCATGCGTGCAGCCGGTCTGGGCCTTGGCTGTATTTTACCACCCTTGCTGACGCTGGCCATGCTGGCCGGTGCGCTGGAATTTGCCTTGCAGGAATGGGTGACACCGACGACCAACCAGCGACTTGATGTGATGGAGCGCGTTTATGTGCATCACAAGGCAGCACGGGAACACGGTGTTCAATGGTTGCGCGATGGCTCGCGTATGTTTCGCCTGACACCACTGGATCAACGGTATTTTTCGGTCATGATGCTGGAAACGGATGCCAGAGGCCGCTGGTTGCAGCGCATGGATGCCAAACGGGCGCATTATGCGCATGGCTACTGGCAGTTGCAGGATGTCGATATCAGTCAGCCGGACGAGAAGGAAGGCATGATCCTGCATCACAAGGCCAGCGTGCGCCTGCCATCATCTGCCAGCCCCGATGCTGCTGAACCCCCACGCGCCAGTCATATGCAATTCTTCGAACTGGCGGACTATGTTCGCCTGCTGGCCGCTTCAGGCATGAAAAACAGCGGTTATGTCTATGCGCTGCATCGCAAACTGGCAGCCCCGCTGGGAGCGCTGATCATGGTCTTGCTGGCTGCCGCGCTGTGTATGAATATGGGCGCACGACTGGCGGCGCGCTCCATGGGAATTGCCGCCACCATTGCCCTGGGCCTGTTGTTTTATGCGCTGGGCAATGTCATGGCCATGCTGGCAGGCAGCGAACGTCTGCCGCCTGCCTTTGCCGCCTGGATGCCATTGCTGTTTTTTGGCGGTCTGGCCGTGTTTTTGCTCATGCACCGCGAACAATTATCCTGAACGGATCACCGGGAGTTCCCTTTATATGAAAATGCTGTTTGATTTTTTTCCTGTGGTGCTGTTTTTTATCAGCTATAAACTATGGGATATTTATATGGCTACGGCGGTGCTGATCGGCGCATCGTTGCTGCAAACCGGGTTGTGGTGGCTGAAATACCGCCGTTTTGAGAAAATGCATCTGGTGACGCTGGTGCTGGTGTGTATTTTTGGCGGTGCCACCTTGCTGCTGCAAAACGAAATGTTCATCAAATGGAAGCCGACGGTGATTAACTGGCTGTTTGCGGCGGCGTTTGCCGGAAGTCACTTCATTGGTCAGAAGGTATTGATCAAGCGCATGATGGCTGATCATATTCATCTGCCTGAGGCGGTCTGGCTGAAGCTTAATCTTGCCTGGACGGGGTTCTTTTTGCTCATGGGCGCGCTGAACCTGATTGTGGTCTATCAGTTTGATACTGATACCTGGGTCAATTTCAAAATGTTCGGCATGCTTGGGCTGACCTTTGTTTTTGTGGTCATCCAGAGTATTGCCATTTCCCGCTATATCAGCGATGAACCACCCGGGCAGGATGAGCAATCATGAATACTGATCTGGCGCTCATCGGCCTTGATGAACTGAGTTCTCTGGTCAGCGCCATGGGCTTTCCCGGCTGGCGCGCCAGACAGGTGCTGGACTGGCGCAACCGTGGCGTACTCGATCCTGCGGCGATGAACAATATACCGATGAAGCTGCGTCAGGCCCTGCAACAGCACTGGCCGGAGCCAGTGATACAGCTTCGTCAACGTCAGTGCTCCGAGGATGGAACACGCAAATACCTGTTTTCCCTGCGCGGCGGCGGGCAGGTGGAAACCGTTATGATTCCCGAGGAAAAACGCATCACCATCTGCCTGTCGTCGCAGGTTGGCTGTGTGCTTGATTGCCCGTTTTGCAATACCGGCCTGCAGGCGTTTGAGAAGAATCTCGAAGCGGCAGCCATTGTGGCGCAGGTGTGGATGGTGCAACAGGATATATTGCAGCAGCCTGTTGGCCAGTCCCGCGCAACCAGACCCACGCATCTGGTCTATATGGGCATGGGAGAGCCGATGGCCAATGAAGCGGGGCTGCATGGCAGTCTGCGCTTTTTTCTGGCAGAAGATGGCATGGGTTTATCGCGTCGCCGCATCACTGTTTCTACTTCGGGGCTGATTCCGCAAATCGAACGGCTGGGCGCGGCCTGGCCTGTCAATCTGGCCATTTCGCTGCACAGTGCGGATAATGAATTGCGTAACACCCTGGTGCCGATCAACCGAAAATATCCGTTGCCTGCCCTGCGTCAGGCGCTGGATGCCTGGCCTTTGCCAGCGCAGCGTCATATGACGCTTGAATATGTGATGCTGGCTGGCGTGAATGATCGACCTGAAGATGCCGAACGACTGATTGCCTTTGTCAACAAAGGACGCGAACGGGTCAATCTGATTCGCTTTAATCCCCATCCGGGGGCTGGCTATCAGGGCAGTTCCCGGCAACATATGGATGCTTTTGCCAGGCAACTCGTCAAAGCCGGTGTCCGTGCCACCATTCGCCGTTCACGCGGTGATGATATTATGGCCGCCTGCGGTCAGCTTCGCGCTGCCTCCGGGCAGTAGCGCCAGGCACCGGGTTTTCGATAACATCAATACAGGTCAGGGTTTTTGGCAGTATGCGCAACACACAACAAGAGACAGCCAATGCTGCATCGCAAGGCGACGGGCAAGCCATTGAAACGGTGATTATTGGTTCAGGTTTTTCCGGCTTGCTGGCGGCTATTCGCCTGCAAAAGAAAGGCTTTGATGATTTCGTTATGCTGGAGCGAAATGCCGAGGCAGGTGGCACCTGGCAGGTCAATTCCTACCCCGGTGCGGAAGTGGATATTCCCACTTGCCTGTATTCCGTATCGTTTATTCCGTATCCCTTCAAAAAAACCTTCGCGCCGCAATCCGAACTGCTGGCTTATACGCGGCACATCATTGATCGCTTCAAATTAAGGCCAAAGATCCACACCGGGCAGCGCGTTTGCTGCCTGCGCCATGATGCCAGCGCCTGCCGCTGGATCGTACAGACAGCGGCAGGCATGCGCTATCGTGCCCGCTTCGTGATTGATACCAGCGGTGTGCTGGCCAATCCACATATCCCTGAGATCAGAGGGGCTGCATCATTCAGGGGGGCGCAGTTTCACGCCGCACAATGGGATCACAGTGTCACGTATGAAGGCAAGCGGGTGGCGGTGATTGGCTCAGGCTGTTCCGGGGCGCAAATTGTTCCTGCCATTGCCGATCAGGTTGCCCGCCTGACCCTGTTCATGGGCAAGGCGCAATGGATCATGCCGCGCTCGGATCGGCAATACGGGCCGCTGGAACGACAACTGCGGATACTGCCAGGCATCCGTCATCTGATCCGCTGGGTGGTTTTTGCTTTTTACGATATGCGCTTTGTGGCTTTTCGTCGTTATCCCGGTATTTACAGCATTGGCCAGCTCATGAAACGATATTATCGCCAAAGGCTTGCCCGGGAACTTAAGCACTATATCAGG
>JALSZZ010000413.1 GCA_027075825.1 Mariprofundaceae bacterium
TGGGCGTGGTCTTCGTTGAAGATATTGCCTTCACACCACTTGCCAACCGTCTTGATATTGACCTTGGCAACCTTCGGGTGAACACTCCAGGTCACCTCATACGGTGAACCGCTTTCATCGTAACCCGGGCCAGTGGTGGAGCCTTCGTACACCACTGGCGTGCCGGTGAGATCATCCGGGATACTCACGGCCTGTGGCCGACCATTGACCTCGCCGACTTCTGTCAGCTTGCCAAAATCCAGCGCCTTGTCGTCATTAACCAGCACATAAACCAGTGCTTCCACGCGCAGTTGCGGATTGTTGATGGCATCGCTCAGGCAGGATTTCAGCGTCGGGCCAGGTTTGACCATCGCCGAGCTATGCACATAATGCACTTCGATGGTGTCGCCCGGTTCCAGACCACCGTGCTTGTCGCAAACCCTGTGGCCGAGGGGTTTCAATTCATCTTTGCTCAGCTGGCTGATATCGTAGCGGTAGCCGCTGTGATAGCCGTGGCCGTCACCATTGCCGACGTACTGGGTAAATTCCCCACCCTTGTGTTCGGCGCTTTCATGGAAATGGATGTTACACAGATTCATTTCCTTGTAAGGTGGCGCGGCCTCAAACTCTACCGGGTTATTGCCTTCATGAGCATCAATATCGCGCGGAGATTGCGGCCCAAAGCCTTTGCCTCCGGTGTTTTTTGCCAGCATTTCGCGTTGTTCGGCAATCACCTTGTCGGCAACAGGGCCATGTGCATGATGACCTTCCGCCTCATGGCCATCATGATGGCTGTGTTCGCCAGCCCATGCCGGTGTTGCCAGTACACATGCCGTAGCCATTGCAATCAGTGTTCTTTTCATGTATCCTCCTCCAAGTGTGCAGGAATGCCTCCTGTTCCTCGCCAAAGCTTAACGTCTCTTCATCTGTTGACCAGAAAAAGCTGATTGGTTATTGCATATTCAGGCAATGGTTATGCGGCATGCATTGAATTTTCAACTGGTTATTGATAGCTTTCCATTTCGTCGGCGTGTAGTATTCGCCAACTGGAGTTAATCATATGGATGCTGTTGCTGTACTGACTATTGATGATGAAGAAACCGTTCAGAATATTCTCACAGCCTTTGTTCACCGCTATATGAAGGGGAAGGGCCTTGAGTGTCAGGTCAGGGCCATCAGTGACCCTGTTCAGGGATTGTTTGAGCTGAGTACCAACGGCGAGCATTATGCCGTCATCCTGCTTGATGTTCGTTTGCCCAAGCTGACAGGTGACGAGATCTACAATAGCCTGATCCACGTTAATCCTGGATTGATTGATCGCGTCATGTTCGTCACCGGCTACCCTGACGATATTGTTGAACGCTTTCCCGATCAGCCCCTGAAAATTCTGCAAAAACCTTTCCGCTACGAGCAATTCGCCCAAAGCATGGACGATATCCTCAACGCCTGATGGCGTGCGCCTGCCGCTGAAACAACATCGCTACTGGCTGTTACTGCTGGTAATAGCAACGGCGCTGGTGCTGTGGCGAATGTTTTTCTGGTCTTCTCCTGTTCAGTTGCAACCCCTTCCTGCACAGCAGCAGGTGATTGATGTTCATTGTCATATTGCCTGCCTGGATACACAATCCGGCTGCTATATCTCGCCTGCCTTGCGTCACAACGCCCGTTTTCCGGTTTATATGAAGCTGATGCAGGTCAGTGAT
>JALSZZ010000414.1 GCA_027075825.1 Mariprofundaceae bacterium
CAAGCTAGAAAACCATGGCAGAATAGCAAGCCCGCATGCCGCTAATGACGATAGCTCAGATTCAGCGACAACCAGGCAAAAGGATAGCGGAATTTATTACTGACACCACGGTTATAGAACGCAGGCACATCGCCGAGCATAAAGCGACTGTTGGCATGACCATGGAGCGTAAGCGTCAGTCCATGAGCTTGCTGCCAGCTTAACCAGCCATCAAGGCTGTCACTGGTATTAAACTCTTGTCCATTACTGGCAGGCTGATAGCCAGCGCGGTTGATGGATACATGCCGAACATCCATACCCAGCGTCCATGCTGCGGATAGCGGCACATCCATCCCCAGCAACAGGGTCAGCTGATTTTCCTGCCATGGCGCGACCTGCGGAATCCTGTTTGCTACCAGTGGGCGAATGGCGGGATCATCAATCACATAACGCGCCTGCACCCTGTTGCGCTGAAAATCAGCCACGGCACGAACATGCCAGATGCCCCAGGCATAAGGAATCGCAGCGCGGACAAACCAGCCGCGATCACTGGCTGAACTGCTGGCAAGTTGCTTGCCCGGTGCGGCAATCACGGTGGTAGTGGCGGTTTGATAAATGGAAAAGCCCTGATCACTGATCTGGTGCTGCTGCACACCTGCTTCCAGCCGCCACGCATCGTCAGTCTGCTGCCATTGCAGCATCATCTGCCAGGCAGAAAAGGATGGGTTCAGTTGCTTTGGCTCCCGCGATCGAACGACAGATTGATCTCCTGTCATCAGCTCGCCGCGCCATAACCAATGATCGTGCAGACGATAATCACTGCCCAGGCGGAACATTTGCATGTGATCAGGGCGGGCACTGGTACCAAGTTTGTTGCTATAACCCAGTATATCGAAGCTCTGATCAAACATATCCAGTTGCAGCCAGCTCTCCTGGCTAAGCCCGGCAGGCAAGGCATGCGCTGGCCGCATCAGCGTCACCGGCGCTGCCTGCGCGGGCCATGATAACAACAGCAGGCACAGCCAGCAGCTGACAATACCTGCCGCTTTCATCAATCTGCAGCTTGCAGACGCTGGCGGGTCGCTTCCAGTTCGCTGATTTTGGCGGTTGTCTGCTTAAGTTCATCGCGGACTTTTTCGACAACCGCAGCCGGTGCATTGGCAATAAAGCGCTCGTTGCCGAGTTTGGCCGTCAGTTTGGCCTGCTCCTTGCGCAGCCGCTCAAGGTTTTTGGCAATGCGTGCCCGCTCTTCTTCCAGATTCACCAGCCCGGCCAGGGGTAGCCAGACGGTACACTCGTCCAGCGGCGCTACAGCCGCTGCTTCCAGCCTGACATCAGCAGCCACGAAACGCAGCTTGGCAATGCGCGCCAGCGAACACAAAACATTGCGCTGCTGCTGCAAAAAAGCCTGAACATCGTCAGCCGCAGCCACCACTGCCGTAATTTTTTTGCCCGGAGGCACATTCATTTCACCGCGAACAGAACGAATGGCAGACACCATATCCATCAGCAGCCCCATACGCGAAGCATGATCATCCACCGCAAATGGCTGTGGCCATGCCGCCGTCACCAGCATGACATCGTCGCCATGAAGCTGGCGGAACAGGGTTTCCGTGATAAACGGACAAATCGGATGCAACAAGCGCAACCAGCCATCAAGCACCGTCAGCATCACCACCTGTGTTTCATGTTTC
>JALSZZ010000415.1 GCA_027075825.1 Mariprofundaceae bacterium
ATCGTCAGACCTGCCGTCCTCTGCCCTCTGAAATCCATGGATTATCCGTCCCCAGTACATCAATCAGCGGTTGCAGATGTTTTTCGTAGCGCTGCCAGGCCGCGATCGAGTCTTTATACATCGGGCGGCGTACCTGGGCGACGCTGGCAGTGTTGACCTGACTGCGGCGCTTGTGGAACTGCAAACAGGCATCATTCCAGTCCAGTCCACAGAATTCCAGCATACGGTGGGTCTGCCCTTGTTGATCCTGCACGATATCTTCATAATTCACTTCCAGCATCACGCCTTCGGGTAATAACGTGCGCCAGTGATCCATTAAGCGCATATAAGCCTGATAATAGCGTCCCAGCGCAGTCAAATCCGTGCCGTAACAAAACACATCGCCCTCAAGATTTTGCTTAAAAATGGACAAACAGGTATCCAGCGGGTGACGGCGAACATGGATGATTTTCGCCTTTGGCAGAGCGCAGTGAATAGCACCAATCATGCGCGTGTTGGTCAGTGATTTATCGGTAATACGGCGGTATTGACTGGCTGCTTCCTCATCATAGACGTGGTTGAGATAATCCTGACCGACTTGTGCCCATTGCGCTGAGGTGAAGCGACTGATGCGATCCAGTGTCAGCGGTTTTTTATCGCTGTGTTGCGCAGCAATGGCAACGCATTCAAAGGCATTGCATTCACCCCGTGAATCAACATCGGGATGCGAAGCGAGGATTTGCTCCGTCAGCGTACTGCCACTACGTGGCATGCTGATAATAAAGATAGGGGCATCATTGCTTAGCCCGGAAGATTCCAATGGCGGCTGATAAGCCCTGATCAAATGATCAATGTGTTCGAGTTCAAGGTTTTCCAGGTAAGGGCTACGCTGCCGACGCAGGGTATTGCCTTCTGCAAGGTAGCGGAAGGCCTGGTCGCAGTCGCCAAGGTCATCAAGTACCTTACCCAAAGCAAAGCAGATATTTTCTCTGGCTTCAGGGTTGTTGGCTGCTTCACGGTAAAGACGTTGCAATGCGCGAAGATCGGTATCTTCAGGATCACGATATTTTCTGATGGACACCACACGAATAAGCGCCGAAGCATCATCCGGTTCGAGCATTTGTGCCTGACGAAAGTGTCTCTCTGCTTCCTGCATGCGTCCTTCTTGCGCCTCAAGATCACCCATGAGCACATGGATAGCGGAATAAGCATCGGCATAAGGCAATAAGGGTTCCAGCAACTGATGCGTTTCATCGTATTCACTCAATGAACTGTATGCTGAGGCCAGGCTAATGCGCAGCTCTGTATCATCAGGGTATTGTTCACACAATATTTTCAATAACTGAACGGCCTGCTTGCCTGCGCCAAGGTCAATCAGCGCATCACAGGCATCTTTTTGCCGTTGTTGATCGCCGTGCCGTGCTGCCAGTGAAAACAGGCACTGATAAAGTTCAGCCGCCTTCCTAACCTGCCCGCTCAGAGCGCAGACACGCGCCAGGTTGCTAACAAAGTCCGCTTGCTCAGGCGCTGCTCTGATCGCTTGCTCAAACAACGAGCGTGCGCGCTCAAGCTTGCCCTGGCTGGCCGCCATACTGCCACGCAGATTCAGCACATTTGGCAAACCATAAACCAAACGATCAATCTTGCGACACAAACGCTCGCAAGCTGTAAAATTTGAGGCAGCGAAGGTCTGATTGGCCTGCGAAATAAGCAGGTCAAGTTTACGTTTTTTTGTGGTGGAAAGATGAATAGATGAAGGCATAAAAATAAAGAAAAAAGGGAGGGCTAAGCCCTCCCTTCGAACCCGACAAACGTCAGGCTTTGATTACATCAAGGCTTCAACTTCTGCGAAGTAGGTCTTGGTGCTTGTGCCACCCGCAACGTTCTGGTTGCTGTAGAAGGTGTTGATTTCCATATTCTGGTACACCTCATAGGTAGCAGCTACCTGAGTGGTCGTGGTCTTGGTGGATACAGCACCAACTGTGTTCTTGTCAGACATATAACCCAAGCCGAACATGACATTGTGCAAAGGCTTGATTTCGCCACGGATGCCGAAGCCGTCACGCTTGTCGCCACCGAAGATATTGCTCAGCACGCCGTTAACACTCTTGCCCTTGGTGCTAACCCAGTCGCCATACACACCGTAAGAAGCGTCGCCCATTTCACCCTGGATCTGCAGGTCAACCCACTTGGCATCAACACCCTTCGTCAAACCGGCTACGTTGGTAGTCTGGGTTCCGGAAGTAAGGGCACCACCAATCAACAGCTCAGCGCCACCAAGATCAGCAACATAAGTACCACGAACCAATGGAACCAAGTTTGCAGAAGCACCACCAGCACCAGCAGCATCGACGTAAGCTACAAAGGCTCCCTGCAGTGTGAATGAGTCATTACCGGTCCACAAAGCAACAGATGTGGTATTGCCGTTGTTGGGAGCAGCAGCTACATTCAAAGATCCGCCACCAATGATGGTGTTTACAGCAGAAACAGCCTTACCATTCAGCTTACCACCATGCTGGCCGTAAACATTGGATGTTTCCAGAGCTGCCGTCGGACCGAAACCTGTGTTAGCAACGTTCAGACCAACCTTCAAACCATCCAGATCAAAAGAGTTCATCAACTGCCAGTTGGCAGCGCCACCGTTGAATTCAACGAAAGCACCCGTATTGGCACCAACACGGCCAGCAATCAGCAGTACGGTGTCAGCAGGGATACCCCAGGTGCGGGTAGAGGTTGTTACACCAGCAGCAGTACTGGATTTCGCCAGGCTGTACTGCGCACGCAGAACGAAGGTAGCGTTCAGTACGGATGGAATGGACAGGCCTTCGTCTTCTACCAGTGCTTCTTCACCAACGTCGGTGAAAGCATTCAGCTTGAATGAACGACCAAAAGCGTTCACGGCCGGGAAAGTCTGGAAGTGGCAGCTCAGGCAGGCAGCGCCAGTCTGACGTGCGAAAGCCGGAATAGCTTCAGCAGAGTTTGGCATCATGGCTACAGCAGAAACGCCGGCAACGGCAAATGCAGCAGCGGAAAGAAGTGTTTTCTTCATTGCATATCCTCATGGTTATGAGCCGGAACAAATCCAGCTTTAATCTTGTACCCATCCCTCGATGACCCGCCTTGCGGCGACCCCCCTCTTGGGTGGATGGCCGAACGTTAGTGTGAGCTTTGTCACAGCGCAAACAATTGTTATGACATGTGTGTCATTTTGATACACATCGTTTGATGTGAACGAATATGGATTCTCGTTCCCAGAATCCCGCATGGGAATTGACGGGCAGGCCCTGATAGCAGACGCGTATGGACTTGACGACGGGGTGGAGAGGCATAAGCCTGCCTGCATACGGCAAGGAGGCGGCTTATGCGCAGGGTTCGACAATTGTTGATGCAACTGATGGGGGATGCAGCGATTGCCTGGAAGGCTGAGGCCATGCCACTGCGTTTGCGCGCCCTGTTGTTGCACGAAGCCATGGCGGTGTTACCGCTGCCGCCTTGCGCAGATGCGGAAAAAGCTGTGGCTGTGCGCCTGCGCAGCTTAAGTCATGGCGCGCTGCACCGGCATGTGCTGGTGTTCCGCTGCCCGGATCAGGCCTTTTATCTGGGCGCCGTCAAAAGCTATCTGCGGCGGCGCGGTATTCAGCCCATCAGTCTGCAAACAGTGGTTGCCGCCTTGCGCTGCAACCAGCAAGGCTGCGCCCTGGAGCCTGCGCCACCGGGAGAGATTGCCGAAGATAATTTTATGCTGGTGGCCATCCACCTCTCGGCAACGCTGCTTGGCGATGTTGACGGACTGTTGAAGGATGTACGCGCCCTGTTGCAGGCGGTTGCCATATCGGTGGCGGATTTTCTGCCCATGATGAAGCGCATGGCCGATCTTGCCAGGGCACTGGAGCAGCATAATCCGATTGAAAGCGCGTTGCTGCGCTGGATGCATGATGACCGCTATATTATATACGGCATGCAACAGGGGCGCTGGCGCAAGGGGCTGTTTCGCCGTCAGCGATTGCTGGAGCATATTATTCCCGGTTTGCGCCAGCAACTGGCGGCCTTGCCAGCGGCTGAGGAGATCGGTCTGAGCTGGCTGGCGCTATCATCAGCGCTGAACCATATTTACAGCCCAGCGCGCATGGAAGTGGTGCGCATTTGCTGGCCGGAGGCCGACGGCGCTTTGCAGGAATGCCTGCTCATCGGTCATTTCTCGCGCAGTGGCCGCTACACCAATGCCAGCGAGGTTCCCCGCCTGCGTGAAGAATGGCACGCCCTGCGCTATTCACGCATGTTGCGTTATTCCAGCTTTTACCGGCGCGAATTACGGGCGATTTATGATCGCATGCCCAAGCCGGTATTACTGGGCGTGCCCGGTGTGGACTGGGTGAAACCGCTGCGGGAAATCACCGACCTTGGCTCGCCGGTACGCATGCATGTTACCCGTCTTGTGCCCGAGCAAGGGGATATTGCCTGGTTGCTGATGACCATGATGAATGATCGCTTTGGTCCCAACATCATGGCAGATATACGCCGCACGCTGGCCACCTTCAGGATTGTTTACCATGATCACGTTTCTGTTACGGTGGGTGAAAAACGTTGTCTGATTGCCGCCGTCAGTGCGCCGTCCGGCTGGCCAGATATGAGCGTTTTGCATACTGCCCTGCAAGGTTGCATTATTTTCTGGAAAGACCGGGCCAAACAACATGTGCTGCGCCACAGCCAGGGCATTGATGTGCCGACGGCGCTGAAAGAACTGGAGCAACTGCCGCGTTTGTATCAGGAACTGTATCCGCCGGAACAATTCCTTGATGACTTAAAGGCCACGCGTCGTATTCGCCACAGTCAGCGTCATCTGGTGCGCCTGCAATGTCATCAGCAACACATCACCCTGCATGTCTATGCGCATCAGCGCATTGCGCTGGGGCATTTGATCAGCGAGGTGCAGGCTTTTGGCCTGCTGGCCGAGCAGGAATCGCTGGTGAACTTTGGTGCCAACGGCAGCGCGGTTTGCCTGATCAACCTGCATTGCCAGATGCCGGAAGCCATGCGCATGGAAGCCACGGCGCGCTTGCAGGAGGGGCTGGAATGCGTGCTGAATCAGGAGGCGGATGACGATCCGCTGAATGCGCTGATTATTTCTGCCGGACTTGCTATTCGTGACATTGCCGTGCTGATCACGCTGCGCAATCATCTGATTCAGCTCATGGCCGATGCCGCGCCTGGCCCGCTCTCTGACATGATGAATCATTACCCGGCGGTGACAGCCTGCCTGTATCGCCTGTTTGAAGCCCTGCATCGTCCGGCCATGCCTGGCGCAGCCAGCGCACAACGCAGCCTGCAGTTCACCGAGGCCATGCGCCAGGTGAGCAGCCTGACCCATGACCGTTGGTTTCGCGCCTTGCAGTCACTGGTGCTGGCAACCCTGCGCACCAATGCCTATCAGCGGGAGATGACCTTCCCGCTGGCTATCAAAACTGATCCTTCAGCGATTGATTTTGTGCCACGTCCGCGCCCGTACCGTGAGGTTTTTGTTCATGGTATCGGCGTTGAGGGCGTGCATTTGCGCGCCGGAAAAATTGCCCGGGGTGGCATTCGTTATTCAGACCGCACGAATGATTATCGCACGGAAATCCTCGAACTGATGGCCACCCAAACGGTGAAAAACGGCCAGATTCTGCCAACAGGCGCCAAGGGCGGTTTTATCGTCCGACAGCCAAAGCCAGCGCCTGCCGTGGTACTGCAACAATACCGCCTGTTTATTCGCGCCCTGCTTGAACTGACGGATAACCTGGTCTCCGGACAGGTGGTGCCGCCATCAGATATCAAGGTGGCGGTAACGGATCAGCAGGATCCGTATCTGGTGGTGGCCGCCGATAAAGGCACGGCCCGCTTTTCTGATGATGCCAATGCCGAAGCGCAGGATGCAGGCTTCTGGCTGGATGATGCGTTTGCCAGCGGCGGCAGCCATGGTTACGATCACAAGGCGTTTGGCATCACCGCACGCGGTGCCTGGGTATGCGTTTGCGCGCATTTTCGTCAGCTTGAACGCGATGCCGCCAGTGATGCCATCAGCGTGGTGGGAATCGGGGATATGGGCGGCGATGTATTTGGTAACGGCATGCTGCTGAACCCCCATATTCGCCTGCTGGCGGCCTTTAATCACCGGCATATTTTTCTTGATCCGAACCCGGACACCGCTGCGGCCTTCGCTGAGCGGCAACGCCTGTTCCGCGAAGTGAAGGGCTGGGATGCCTACGATCAGGAACTGATCAGCCATGGCGGCGGCGTGTTCGCACGCGACAGCAAGCAGATCGCGCTGTCTCAGGAAGCTCGTGCAGCCCTTGGCATTGAGGCGGAGACGCTGTCCGGCGAGGCCCTGGTCCGCGCTATTCTCAGAGCGCCGGTGGATTTATTATATAATGGTGGTATTGGCACTTACGTCAAATCATCAGAAGAGCAGCACCAGCAGGTGCGCGACCCGGCCAATAATGCGGTGCGGGTGAATGCCAGCGAACTGCGTTGCAGCGTCGTGGGGGAAGGCGGCAACCTTGGCTTCACTCAGCTTGCCCGGCTGGAGTACGCGCAGCAGGGCGGGCTGATTTATACAGATGCGATTGATAATGCTGCCGGCGTAAACATGTCGGATCACGAAGTGAATCTGAAGATTTTGTTTTCAGCCACACCGGCGGCCAGCATTGGCCGCAAACGTCGCGATCGCCTGCTGTCGCGGGTGGCAGATCAGGTGGCTGAACAATGCCTGCAAGCCAATGCCCGGCAGGCA
>JALSZZ010000416.1 GCA_027075825.1 Mariprofundaceae bacterium
TGTGCACCCCATATGTCGTTTTCCGGCCAGGTTTCGCTGGTTGCGAAAAGAGTTGGCGCTTCCGCGCGCCCGTTTCCCTGAACCATCATGTACGCAATATCAGGAGTTCCTTGATAAAGTTCCTGTCGCCAGCATTGCCCTGGTTTTTGCATCGGAGAATGTCACCAGTCCGTCGAGTATGATGGGGCATACCTTTCTCAAGCTGTCAGGTCTCAATGGGGAGGGTCGTTCTGTTGCACATGCCGTAACCTATTTTACCGTGCTGGATTCCTACAATGTGCCTAAAATCGTGTATCAGAATTTTGCCGGGGGCATGCCGGGTTATTTTGCCTTGCAGCCCTATCGCAAGCTGAAGCACAATTATTTGCAAAAGGAGCATCGAAATATCTGGGAATACAGGCTTCGGCTGAGTGATGAGCAAAAACAGCTGATTCGGGATCATGTCTGGGAACTTAAGGACATGAAGAGTGATTATCTTTTTGCCGAATATAATTGTGCCACCTTGACCTGGTATTTCATGCAGTTGATTGCACCGGAACATTTCCGTCAGTATCGCAAACCATGGGTAAGCCCGATTGATGTCGTCAAGGTGGCCGGTCGAACGGGTCTGATAGACTCAACTCAGGTGATAACCTCCAATCACTGGAAGCTGCAAATGCTGCTGGATCAGACAGGCATGGCCGGCAACAAGCTTCGCAATCAGCTTATGCACATATCCGCGCAGGATGCGGATACTTATGTGCGGAGCCTGACGCCCGGCAAGCGGCTGCTGGTTTTGTCTTATCTTGAATATCTGGAACAGAATAATCTTCCTGACAGGGAGCAAATCCCTGCGTTCAGCCAGATCAGGCAGCAACTTGTCCGTCAGACATCTGACTATCAACTGGATTACACGGATTACAAGCAGCCGACCAAGGTGCCGGGGAATGCGCAAGTGCGTATGGAAGCAGGGCGCTCTTCACGCAATGGCGCGTTTCTGGGGCTATCTTTGTTGCCAGCCGCCAATCGACTGACGGATGATCAGCGGCAGTTTTTTTCGGCAACGGAATTGCGTCTGGCTGAAGTGGCAGTACGCCTTTATGAAGGATCAAAGTTCAGGCTGGAGCGGTTGACGCTTTATGCCATGAAAAGTCTGTCCCCCTGGAATGGACTGACGAAAAATATTTCCGGTCAATGGCAAACAGGTCTGGAGCGACAGCCCGATGCGGAGATGAATGAGCGTCTTGTGTACAGCCTTTCCGGAGGGGTTGGCTATACGATTAATCTTGGTGCAGATGTTCTGCTGTATGGGTTGTACAACCTTGGCGTTGCGGCGGATTTTTCGCGTGCATATATCTACCATTACCCGGAGATTGGTTTGCAGATTGATGAAATATTCAATATGAAAACGTCTGTCTCGTATGAAGCCCGTTTCAACAGTTATGGGTCCAGCCAGCGGGTGGATCAGTTTCATGCCTGTCAGTCCTATTATCCCGGTGAGGATTTTACCTGGCTGGCCTGCTACCAGTCTTCAGGGAACCGCAGTCACGGCAATGATGAAGCCAGCCTGCTGTTTCAGGCGCATTTTTAGGGCTGTGCCCGTTTGTATTGTGATCGCCGGAAGGCATCGACACACTGACGGCGGCCACGCTATGTCCGCAGCCTCCATTTTACGTTGCGTCATGCAAGAT